>NZ_LR134318.1:600000-772500 GCF_900636825.1 Pseudomonas fluorescens
CGATGACCCACGGGCGCTTCTGGTGCTGCTGGGGTCTTCGGGGCTTGCGTTGGTTTTGCGCGCAAGTGAGTCCTGGGTCCGTACGCTGCTGGTCAGCGTAGCGATCGGGGTGGTGTTTTCGGTGGTGCTCGGGGTGGCGTTTGCGGCCCAGATCGAGATGCTCGCGCAGGCCTTGATAAAGGTCATGCCGTCGCTCCTCGGTGAGACTTACAAGCAATTGTCGGTCGAAGAGCAAGCGCGTTTCGCGTCCCTGATTGCACCGGTCCTGACCGGACTGATTGCGGCTTTGTTGCAGATCGTCAGCGTGCTGAGCCTGATTGTCGGGCGGCATTGGCAGGCGTTGTTGTACAACCCGGGTGGTTTTGGTCGCGAGTTTCGCGCCATCCGGATCCCGCTGGGGCCGGCGATGGTACTGCTGGCGTTGATGCTTCTGGGCCCGAATCTCGGTGCACAGATGGCCATGTTGACGCCGTTGTGCAGTGTACCGCTGGTGTTCGCCGGACTTGCCCTGATTCACGGGCTGGTCGGGCAGAAGCGACTGGCCGGTTTCTGGCTGGTGGGGTTGTACGTCACGCTGCTGCTGTTCATGCAGCTGATCTATCCGTTGCTCGTGGTTGTGGCCATTGTCGACAGCCTGATTGATTTTCGCGGTCGTCACGTGTCGAAAGACACTGACAGCGCGAACGGTGAAGGTTAAAAGTTAGAGGATTTTCACATGCAACTGATCCTTCTGGAAAAAATCGCCAACCTGGGCAACCTGGGCGACAAAGTAAACGTTAAGGCCGGTTACGGCCGTAACTACCTGCTGCCTTTCGGCAAGGCTACCGCTGCGACCGCTGCCAACCTGGCTGCGTTCGAAGAGCGTCGCGCCGAGCTGGAAAAAGCTGCCGCAGACCGTAAAGCATCGGCTGAAAGCCGTGCTGCCCAACTGGCCGAGCTGGAAGTGACCATCACTGCCACCGCTGGCGACGAAGGCAAGCTGTTCGGTTCGATCGGTACTCACGACATCGCTGACGCACTGACCGCCTCCGGCGTTGAAGTGCAGAAGAGCGAAGTTCGTCTGCCGAACGGCACCATCCGCAACGTGGGTGAATTCGACGTGGCTGTGCACCTGCACGCCGAAGTTGAAGCCACCGTACGCGTTGTCGTGGTAGCAGCTTAAGCAACACCGGATCGGCTGGCGGCTTGTCCGTCAGACGGTTAACATCGGGCACGATCCTGTTCACAGGTCGTGCCCTTTGTCTTTCTGAATTCCCTGCTTTTCACTAATACTCAAGTGGCCATGAACGATATTTCCGCTCCCGAGCAATACGATCTGCAAACCGCTGCCCTGAAGGTGCCGCCGCATTCCATCGAGGCCGAACAGGCTGTACTCGGTGGTCTGATGCTGGACAACAACGCCTGGGAACGCGTGCTTGATCAAGTCTCCGACGGCGATTTCTATCGACATGACCACCGACTGATCTTCCGCGCGATCGCAAAACTGGCCGATCAGAACTCGCCGATCGACGTCGTGACCCTTGCCGAGCAACTGGACAAGGAAGGTCAGACCTCGCAGGTCGGCGGCCTCGGTTACCTGGGTGAATTGGCGAAAAACACGCCGTCTGTCGCCAACATCAAGGCGTATGCGCAAATCGTTCGTGAACGAGCGACGTTGCGCCAGTTGATCGGCATCAGCACTGAGATCGCTGACAGCGCCTTCAATCCCGAAGGCCGTACCGCTGCGGCAATCCTCGATGAGGCTGAGCGGCAGATCTTCCAGATTGCCGAGGCCCGACCTAAAACCGGCGGGCCGGTGGGGGTCAACGACCTGCTGACCAAGGCCATCGACCGCATCGACACCCTGTTCAACACCGCCGACGCCATCACCGGTCTGTCCACTGGCTATACCGACCTCGACGAGAAGACCAGCGGCTTGCAGCCGTCCGACCTGATCATCGTTGCCGGCCGTCCGTCGATGGGCAAAACCACCTTCGCGATGAACCTGGTGGAAAACGCCGTGTTGCGCAGCGAGAAGGCTGTTCTCGTGTACTCCCTCGAGATGCCAGGCGAATCGCTGATCATGCGTATGCTGTCTTCGCTCGGTCGCATCGACCAGACCAAAGTGCGTTCCGGCCAACTGGAAGATGATGACTGGCCGCGCCTGACCTCTGCGGTCAACCTGCTCAACGATCGCAAATTGTTCATCGATGACACCGCCGGCATCAGTCCGTCGGAAATGCGCGCACGTACCCGGCGTCTGGTGCGTGAGCACGGCGAAGTCGGTTTGATCATGATCGACTATTTGCAGCTGATGCAGATTCCAGGTTCGAGCGGCGACAACCGCACCAACGAGATTTCCGAAATCTCGCGATCCCTGAAAGCGCTGGCCAAAGAATTCAATTGCCCGGTGGTGGCCCTGTCGCAGCTCAACCGTTCCCTGGAACAGCGTCCCAACAAGCGTCCGGTGAACTCCGACTTGCGGGAATCCGGAGCGATCGAGCAGGACGCCGACGTGATCATGTTCGTTTACCGCGACGAGGTGTATCACCCCGAAACCGAGCACAAAGGCATCGCCGAAATCATTATCGGCAAGCAGCGTAACGGCCCGATCGGTTTCATTCGCTTGGCGTTCATCGGCAAATACACGCGTTTCGAAAACCTTGCACCGGGCAGTTACAACTTCGACGATGACGAATGACAGCCGGCCGAACCTGCTCGGTCAGTGATTCGAACCGCGCTACCAGCCGGCAATGTCACGCCGCCAGATCGAAAATCTTTCGTGCGGTTTTGCCGTCGAAGGTTTCTCGCCAGATGGCAACATGGGGCAAGCCGGCCTGTTCATCCCGGCGCTGAGAGGCAGCGCCTCGTCCGGCCTGGTCGAGCGTTTTCAGATGACCACCGCGTACCGTGAAATTCAACGCAGGGCTGTCCTTTTGGTCGTAGTGGAAGTGCGCCTCCCACAACCCATTAGCGCTGACCCGATCCGCGATCGCATACACATCCAGGAACGATTTCTTCTGGCCTTTGCCCATGGGCTTGCGCTCAACAGAGCGGGTCACGGTCAGTTCGCCGTGATCGAGCAGATAGTTCAGGCGCAGGATGTCCAATACGTCGCGATTCTTGTACATACGCACAAGGATGCTCTGTCCTTCGCTCGTCAAACGCGCGCTGGCCGTATTTAAACGGGCGATCAGCGCCGTGTCGTCTGCGTCCGATTCTGCGCCTTGAATGGTATTCAACTGTCTGGCCAACTCATCGAGCCTGTCGGCTTTGGCGGCAAGAAACTCGGTAATGTTCGTCGGATTGTCTTTTTGGGCTTCTTGCAGGCGTGCCGTTTGCACGTGCTCATCGATCTGGCCGAGGAACAGCGTTGCGTCGCTGACCAGTTGAACCTTTGAAACGGTGGGAACGCTCCGTGGAACCTGGCGCCATTCTCCTTCACGCTTTTCATAGCGCTGTGGCGGTTCGCCGGACTTATAAGCGTTGCGCACCATCAGTGTGACGCTGCCGTCCTCCGCTGTCTGCTTCTCCCCTACCAGTACTGCGTAAGCGCCATGTTCGCGAGTGCGGAATACTTTGTGCGGTGTAACCGGCGCTGAGTCCTTGGGCTGCTCGGGGAGAAATTCGAAATCAATGTCCTGATCGAAACCGGGTAGCTGCGTATTGTTCTCGAACGTTCGGTAAAACTCGGTCAGTTGCCTTTCCAGGGAAGCTTCGAACGAATCGAGCAGGGGCAGGATCCCCTTGATGTAGTGCAGCCTCTCCGGGGACTCGGTCGCCAACAATGATTTGAACCGTTGTTTATCCATGCCGATCCGCTCCAGGAAAAAGCGCAGTGCTATCGGGTTGATCAGCCCTGGCGCGCTTTTCAAATCCTGCATGGAGCGCAACGCCATCATGGTCGGCATGCCGATTATCGGCAATTCGTCCATGTTGCCGGTCAGCAAGTGCAGATAGCAGTGAAACTTGTTGATGTTGATCATTTCGGCGTCAGGCACGCCTTTGGTCAGCGTCGCAATATCCTCGTCAGCATCGCGAAAGGTTTTTTTGATCTGATCGAGAACCTCCTGACGGTCCTGCAGGATGTCGAGTTTCCTGTTCAACAGCGCCAGTTTCTTCTTGCTGGATTCGAGGGTCGGCTGGTCGATATCAGAGCTCGCTCGGCTGTCCATGATTGCCATGAGTTTGTCCCGATAATCGACTCTGAGCATTTGCTGTTCGAACAGCTCTTTTTTTGTATAGCCCGCCGGCTTTCAGGTAAATCAGCCAATCCTTGTGCTCGACGTACATTTTGACGAAATCGTTCTGCATCCTGATGTGTCGACGAACGTGAACCTCAAGGGCCACCCACGCCGCTGTTTCGGCTGCACTGCCTGCAGGCTGCAGGTAGGCATGATCGCGAAGTTGATTGAAACGCTCATTGGACGCAACCAGCGCATCGTTGGCTTGCTTCACTGGTTCGTAGCGTTGCATTAGCAGCGTCACGTTGTCTTGTTTCGCGGTATTGCGTGGCATGCCGCCCAAGAGCCCGAAAACCGAGGCAACCCAGGAATCGCCTTCGCCAGCCGTGATGGCTAGGGTCTCGCCTGCTCGGCTGGCGTGGTAAATGTTGTCGCTGTCAGACGCGACAGGGTCCTTGGCGTTGACGATGCGCCAGACTTTGCGAGCGGGCGACGAAGCATCGAGATCCAGCAGCGCTTGATAGGCATGCCCTTCGATCACGGCGTAGCGTTTGCCTGCAAATCCATATAATCCGTCGCTATCACGCGACGCCCCGGTAAAATCCAGTTCGCTGCGAAATGGACGCAGACTTGTGGCGCTTAGCCGGACAATCGGGGCGGCATCGTGATCGAGCGCAAACCAGTGTTTGCTGTCGGGGTCCTGCAGCAGAACCGGTCCTGAGGGATCTTGTTCGCCGGTCAATTTGGCCCGGTAAACACCGTCACGCCGGTGGAGTCCAATATGCAGCGTGCCGTCGGGCGTGTCGACGAACAAACGCCCCTTTAACATGCGCAGTCCGTTTGCATCCGCAGCAGGAAGCTGGGCGCCCGCGGTCTTGTAGGCCTTCAGCGGGCGGTGTGTGGGACTGGAAAGTTGCGTCACGGGCTGAACCGCCGAGCCTGCGCTGATTGTGACAGCCGGAGCTACGGAAATGGCATCAAGGTCATGCTGCCCCGGCGTTTCACTTGGCCGCTGCGGATGACTGGGCGGTAGTGGCAATCTCGTTACGTCGATATGTGGGGTTTGATCTGCCCTCAATACCGTCCCGTCGGCTGAATCAGGTCGAGCGTGCACCTCGACTGTTGTGGTGCCTTTTGTAACTTTTACTACCATGAATGTTCATCCTTGAACGTTGTTCTTGCCGGCCCGATCAGAATTCAGAGCCGACGGGTCCTGCGCCTGTTCATCGACAGTGCGCACAGAGTTGCGACGGTGCTGGTGAACGCTGGCGGGGCTGCCGCAAAAACCGACCACCGCCGTCGGAATTGGTCAAAATTTGTGCTATATTCCGCGCCCGCGATTTTTCACTTCAACACCGGTCGTCGACATGCAAGCAGCCAAGCCGTTATTTGACTATCCAAAATATTGGGCCGAATGTTTCGGGCCAGCGCCATTCCTGCCGATGAGCAGGGAGGAGATGGATCAGCTTGGCTGGGATTCGTGTGACATCATTATTGTTACCGGAGATGCCTACGTCGATCATCCGTCGTTTGGCATGGCGATCATCGGCCGGCTGCTGGAGTCGCAAGGCTTCCGCGTCGGGATCATCGCCCAGCCAAACTGGCAGTCCAAAGACGATTTCATGAAGCTCGGCGAGCCGAACCTGTTCTTCGGTGTCGCGGCCGGCAACATGGACTCGATGATCAACCGCTACACCGCCGACAAGAAAATCCGCTCCGATGACGCCTATACGCCAGGCGGCATGGCCGGCAAGCGTCCGGACCGCGCGAGCCTGGTTTACAGCCAGCGCTGCAAAGAGGCGTACAAGCATGTGCCGATCGTGCTCGGCGGTATCGAAGCCTCGCTGCGCCGCATCGCACACTATGACTATTGGCAGGATCGCGTACGTAACTCGATCCTGATCGACGCCAGCGCCGACATTCTGTTGTACGGCAACGCCGAGCGGGCGATTGTCGAAGTCGCCCAGCGTCTGTCCTACGGTCACAAGATCGAAGACATCACCGATGTGCGCGGCACGGCGTTCATTCGTCGTGACACGCCGCAAGGCTGGTACGAAGTCGACTCCACGCGCATCGATCGTCCGGGCAAGGTCGACAAGATCATCAACCCGTACGTCAACACGCAAGACACCCAGGCTTGCGCAATCGAGCAGGAAAAGGGCCCGGTCGAAGATCCGCAGGAAGCCAAGGTCGTGCAGATCCTGGCCAGCCCGCGCATGACCCGCGACAAGACCGTGATTCGCCTCCCGTCGATGGAAAAGGTGCGTAACGACCCGGTTCTCTATGCTCACGCCAATCGCGTGCTTCACTTGGAAACCAATCCGGGCAACGCCCGCGCGCTGGTGCAGAAGCATGGCGAAGTCGATGTCTGGTTCAACCCGCCGCCGATTCCGATGACCACTGAAGAAATGGACTACGTGTTCGGCATGCCTTACGCCCGGGTTCCGCATCCGGCGTATGGCAAGGAGAAGATCCCGGCCTACGACATGATCCGTTTCTCGGTGAACATCATGCGCGGCTGCTTCGGCGGCTGCACCTTCTGCTCGATCACCGAGCACGAAGGCCGGATCATCCAGAACCGGTCCGAAGAGTCGATCATTCGTGAAATCGAAGAGATCCGCGACAAGGTCCCAGGCTTCACCGGCGTCATTTCCGACCTCGGCGGCCCGACCGCGAACATGTACCGTATCGCGTGCAAGACGCCGGAAATCGAATCCGCCTGCCGCAAACCATCCTGCGTGTTCCCGGGTATCTGCCCGAACCTGAACACCGACCACTCGTCGTTGATTCAGCTGTACCGCAGCGCCCGTGCGTTGCCGGGTGTGAAGAAGATTCTGATTGCCTCCGGTCTGCGTTACGACCTCGCCGTCGAGTCGCCGGAATATGTCAAGGAATTGGTGACCCACCACGTTGGCGGCTACCTGAAGATCGCCCCGGAACACACCGAGGAAGGTCCGCTCAACCAGATGATGAAACCGGGCATTGGCAGCTATGACAAGTTCAAGCGCATGTTCGAGAAGTACACCAAGGAAGCAGGAAAAGAACAGTACCTGATTCCATACTTCATCGCGGCTCACCCGGGCACCACCGACGAAGACATGATGAACCTGGCCCTGTGGCTCAAGGGCAACGGCTTCCGCGCCGACCAGGTGCAGGCGTTCTACCCGTCGCCGATGGCCACCGCCACCGCGATGTACCATTCGGGCAAGAACCCGCTGCGCAAAGTCACTTACAAGAGCGACGGCGTGACCATCGTCAAGAGCGAAGAGCAGCGTCGTCTGCACAAGGCGTTCTTGCGTTATCACGACGCGAAAGGCTGGCCGATGCTGCGTGAAGCGCTGATCCGCATGGGCCGCGCCGACCTGATCGGGCCGGGCAAGGATCAATTGATCCCGGCGCATCAGCCGGCGACCGACAGCTATCAGAGCGCTCGTCGCAAGAACTCGACGCCAGCCGGCAGCCATAAAGTGGCGAAAGAGGGCAAAGAGAAGACCACGAAGATTCTCACCCAGCACACCGGCCTGCCACCGCGTGCCAGTGATGGCGGTAATCCGTGGGACAAGCGTGAACAGGCCAAAGCGGCGGCATTCGCCCGCAATCAGCAGGCAGCCAAAGAACGCAAGGATGCCGCTAAAGGCAAAGGGCCGAAGCCGACCCGCAAGCCGGTCGTACCGCGCTAAAAGAAAACGCCAACCTTCGGGTTGGCGTTTTGCATTTCAGGCCTCAGGAAATGCGGTGAGCCTACTGGCCCCATCGCTGGCAAGCCAGCTCCCACAGGGAGCTTCAGGGGCCACCGTCCTGTGAGCGACAGAGAAACCTGTGGGAGCTGGCTTGCCAGCGATGGGGCCCGCTCAGACACTCCCACGATCAATGCCTGCCACAAATAGAAGCAAACTCCCCAAAGCATTTCCTCACGTCGCCCGATTTTGGTGCTGTACTGCGCTTAGCATTTCGCGAAAGCGTCCAAGGCTGTGCATGGCATAAGTCTTGCGCGCGTTCGCATACGCCCAGGCTCGCAGGAGGCACGCCGTGTCGATTCATGTCGCATTGCATCACGTCACGCATTACCGCTATGACCGCGCTGTCGAACTCGGCCCGCAGATCGTACGCCTGCGCCCGGCTGCTCACAGCCGCACGCGGATTCTGTCGTATGCGCTGAAAGTCTCGCCCGAGCAGCATTTCATCAATTGGCAGCAAGACCCGCAGGGCAACTACCTCGCGCGCCTGGTGTTTCCCGAGAAAACCACGGAGCTGCGCATAGAAGTTGATCTGCTCGCCGAGATGGCTGTGTTCAACCCCTTCGACTTTTTCCTCGAGCCCTACGCGGAAAAAATCCCTTTCGCCTACGCTGCCGACGAACGCAAAGAGCTGGCGCCGTACCTTGAAACGTTACCGCTGACGCCGAAGTTCAAGGCTTATCTCGACGGTATCGATCGCACGCCATTGCCCGCCGTGGATTTTCTGGTAGCGCTCAATCAGCGTCTCAGCGAAGACATCGGCTACCTGATCCGCATGGAGCCGGGCGTGCAGACCCCGGAACACACCCTCGAACACGCCTCCGGCTCATGCCGTGATTCGGCGTGGCTGCTGGTGCAACTGCTGCGCAATCTCGGTCTGGCCGCGCGTTTCGTTTCCGGCTATCTGATCCAGCTGACGGCCGATGTGAAGAGTCTCGACGGTCCGTCCGGCACCGACGTCGATTTCACCGATCTGCATGCCTGGTGCGAAGTGTATCTACCGGGCGCTGGCTGGATCGGGCTCGACGCGACGTCCGGCTTGTTTGCCGGTGAAGGGCATATCCCGCTGGCCTGCAGCCCCGATCCATCGTCAGCCGCACCCATCAGCGGGTTGGTGGAACCGTGCGAGTGCGAGTTCAGCCATGAAATGTCGGTGGAGCGAATCTGGGAGGCGCCGCGGGTCACCAAGCCTTACAGCGACGAGCAGTGGCTGGCGATTCAAACGCTGGGCCGGCAAATCGATGCCGACCTGCTGGCGGACGACGTGCGCCTGACCATGGGCGGTGAACCGACCTTCGTCTCCATCGATGATCCGGATGGCGCCGAGTGGAACACCGCCGCATTGGGCGCCGACAAACGCCGGCTCTCCGCTGAACTGTTCCAACGCATGCGCAAACATTACGCGCCGCAAGGGCTGGTGCATTTCGGGCAAGGCAAGTGGTATCCCGGCGAGCAATTGCCGCGCTGGTCGCTCAACTGCTATTGGCGCCGCGACGGCGCACCGATCTGGCACAACGCCGCATTGATCGCCGACGAACAACAGGATTACGGCGCCAATGGCGAACTGGCCGGACGCTTTCTCGCCAGCGTCGCCGAGCGCCTGAAGCTACCTGCACGCTTTGTGTTCCCGGCCTACGAAGACAATTTCTATCACCTCTGGCGCGAGGGCACGTTGCCAAGCAACGTCAGCGCTGAAGATTCGCGTCTCGAAGAGCCGCTGGAGCGCGCGCGATTGCGCAAGGTTTTCAGCCAGGGCCTCGACAAAGTCATCGGGCAGGTGCTGCCGCTGGCGCGCACCGCCAAAGGTGATCAATGGCAGAGCGGACGCTGGTATCTGCGCGATGAGCATTGTCGTTTGGTGCCGGGGGATTCGCCGCTGGGCTATCGCTTGCCGTTGGGTTCGCAACCATGGGTAAAGGCCGCTGAGTATCCGTTTATCCATCCCAACGACCCCAATCAGGACTTTCCCGAACTGCCGGATGCCGCGCAGCTCAACCGTCATGCTGAACCGGCCCTGGCCGACGAGCGCGCACCGGATATCGACGAGTCCGCTGACTGGCTGACCCGCACCGCGTTTTGCGCCGAAGCGCGCGAGGGCCGTCTGTACCTGTTCATGCCGCCGTTGGAACGGGTCGAAGACTATCTGGAATTGGTGGCGGCCATCGAAGCCACCGCCGAAGAGCTGCATTGTCCGGTGCTGCTGGAGGGCTACGAGCCGCCGAGTGATCCGCGCCTGAGCAATTTCCGCATCACCCCGGATCCGGGTGTGATCGAAGTCAACGTGCAGCCATCGGCGACGTGGGACGAATTGGTCGAACGCACCGAGTTTCTTTATGAAGAGGCGCGCCAGACCCGTCTGACCACCGAGAAATTCATGATCGACGGCCGCCACACCGGCACCGGCGGTGGTAACCATTTCGTTCTCGGCGGGGCGACTCCGGCAGACTCACCGTTCTTGCGTCGGCCGGATCTGCTGCGCAGTCTGATCAGTTACTGGCACAATCACCCGTCGTTGTCGTATCTGTTTTCCGGCCTGTTCATCGGCCCGACCTCACAGGCACCGCGTGTCGACGAGGCACGCAATGACGCGCTGTATGAGCTGGAAATCGCTTTTGCACAAATGCCCGAGCCGGACGAGGAGTGTCCGCCCTGGCGGGTGGATCGACTGCTGCGCAACCTGCTGATCGACGTCACCGGCAACACCCACCGTGCCGAATTCTGCATCGACAAACTTTATTCGCCGGATGGCGCCACCGGGCGGCTTGGCCTGCTGGAACTGCGCGCCTTTGAAATGCCGCCCCATGCGCGCATGAGCCTGGCTCAGCAGTTGTTGCTGCGGGCATTGGTGGCGCGGTTCTGGCGCGAGCCTTATGCGCCGCCGAAGCTGGCCCGTTGGGGCACCGAGTTGCACGATCGATTCCTGCTGCCGCACTTTATCGAACAGGACTTCGCCGACGTTATCGTCGAACTCAACAACGCTGGCTATGCATTGCGCGCGGAATGGTTCGCCGCCCATCTGGAGTTTCGTTTTCCCAAGGTCGGCGACTACGCCGTCAACGGCATTGAACTCGAACTGCGCCAAGCACTGGAGCCCTGGCATGTATTGGGCGAGGAGGGCGCGGCGGGCGGAACGGTGCGTTACGTGGACTCATCGCTGGAGCGCCTGCAGGTCACCCTCAAAGGGTTGCCGCCGCAGCGTTATTTACTGACGTGCAACGGCGTTGCGGTGCCTTTGCACCCTACCGGGCGAGTGGGCGAGTTCGTTGCGGGGGTGCGTTATCGCGCCTGGCAACCGGCCAACTGCCTGCACCCGACCATCGCGGTGCATGCGCCGCTGGTGTTCGACTTGCTCGACACCTGGATGGGGCGCTCGCTGGGCGGCTGCCAATATCATGTGGCGCATCCCGGAGGGCGTAATTACCAAACGCTACCGGTCAACGCCAACGAAGCGGAGAGCCGGCGCATGGCGCGATTCTTCCGCGTCGGACACACACCGGGAAAACTTGCGGTGCCACAGGTTGAAATCAATGACGAGTTGCCGATGACCCTCGATTTACGACGTTTCTAGTTCGTACGCTACGCGCGGATTTTTCGTATATCCGCGCGTCATGTGCCTGCGTTAGTCTGACCGTTCCTTGCTGTCTGCCGAGCTTTCCATGCCTGACCTGCTAGACCGCTACCCGCACACGGCGGGCACTTATCACGAACTGCTCGACGGCAGTGGTGCGGTGCGCCCGCATTGGCAACGGCTGTTCGATCAGTTGCAGCGCAGCAGCCCCGCGCAATTGGTGCAACGCCAGGCCTTGCTGGCGCGGCAGATTCAGGAAAACGGCGTCACCTATAACGTCTATGCCGATCCCAAGGGGGCGGATCGGCCCTGGGAACTGGATCTGTTGCCCCATGTGATCGCGGCGGATGAGTGGCAACAGCTGTCGGCCGGGATCGCTCAGCGTGCGCGCTTGCTCAACGCGGTGCTGGCGGATCTGTACGGCCCGCAACGGCTGATCAGCGAAGGCCTGCTGCCCGCCGAACTGGTATTCGGACACAACAATTTTCTCTGGCCCTGTCAGGGCATTTCTCCGCCCGAGTCAGCTTTTCTGCATTTGTATGCCGTGGATCTTGCACGCACGCCGGATGGTCGCTGGTGGGTCACCGCCGATCGCACCCAGGCGCCGTCCGGTGCTGGCTATGCGCTGGAAAACCGCACCATCGTCTCCCGCGCTTTCCCTGATCTGTACCGCGATCTGAAGGTGCAGCATCTGGCCGGATTCTTCCGCACCTTGCAGGAAACCTTGGCCCGTCAAGCACCGCAGGGGGAGGACGCACCGCTGGTGGTGCTGCTGACACCGGGGCGTTTCAACGAAAGCTATTTCGAGCATCTTTATCTGGCGCGTCAGCTCGGTTATCCGTTGGTCGAGGGCGGCGATCTGACCGTGCGCAATGCCACGGTGTACCTGAAAACCCTCAGCGGTCTGCGCCGGGTGCACGCGATCATGCGCCGCCTCGACGATGATTTCTGCGACCCGCTGGAATTGCGTACCGACTCGGCGCTTGGCGTGCCCGGTCTCCTGGAAGCTGTGCGTCAGGGGCGGGTGCTGGTAGCCAATGCGCTGGGCAGCGGCGTGCTGGAATCGCCGGGCCTGTTGGGGTTTCTGCCGAAGATCAATCAATACCTGTTCGGCGAAGAACTGATTCTGCCGTCGATCGCTACCTGGTGGTGCGGTGAAACGCCGGTGCTGGCGCAAGCGCTGGAAAAACTTCCGGAGCTGTTGATCAAACCGGCGTTCCCGTCGCAAAGCTTCGCGCCGTTGTTCGGCCGTGATCTGAATGAAAGCCAACGTCTGGAACTGGCGCAGCGCATGCAGGCGCGGCCTTATGCCTACGTCGCGCAAGAACTCGCGCAACTCTCGCAGGCACCGGTCTGGCAAGCCGAAGACGGACATCTGCAGCCACGGGCAATCGGCATGCGCATGTATGCGGTGGCCAGTCACGACGGCTACCGCGTGCTGCCGGGCGGTCTGACCCGCGTGGCGGCCGACGCCGATGCGGAAGTGGTGTCTATGCAGCGCGGCGGCGCGAGCAAGGACACCTGGGTGCTCAGCGACCGTGCGCCGAGTGGTGAGCAGTGGAAGGCGCAGCGTAATGTGGGCGTGCATGATCTGGTCCGGCGCGATCCGTACCTGCCGTCACGGGTAGTGGAAAATCTGTTCTGGTTCGGCCGCTACTGCGAGCGCTGCGACGACAGCGCGCGGCTGCTGCGCATCATGCTCACGCGCTATGTCGACGGCGATGATCCGCAGGCGCTGCAAGCAGCGGTCGATCTCGGTGAGCGCCTGGCCCTGTTACCGGATGAAGGCGAACTGCCGCAGCGGCTGCTCGCCGCGCTGCTGGGCGAGGACTGGTCGTTCAGCCTGCGCTCCAACCTGCAACGCCTCCAGTGGGCTGCATCGCAGGTGCGCGGCAAGCTGTCCCGTGAGAACTGGCAGGCACTGGTTGAATTGCAGCGCGAGGCGCTGGAGCTGGAAGTCGACGAGCCGGACTTCGGCGAACTGCTGGACTTTCTCAATCGACTGGTGATGTCGCTGGCGGCGCTGTCGGGTTTTGCGCTGGATGACATGACCCGTGACGAAGGCTGGCGCTTTCTGATGATTGGCCGGCGCATCGAACGCCTGCAGTTTCTCAGCAGCAGTCTGGCGGCGTTTCTGCGCGGTGCGGGTGTGTTCGATCAGGCGGGGCTTGAGTGGTTGCTGGAGCTGGGCAACAGCAGCATCACCTATCGCTCGCGCTATCTGGCGGTGGCGCAATTGATTCCGGTGCTTGATTTGCTGCTGCTGGATGAGCAGAACCCCCACGCGGTGTTGTTTCAGTTGAAACTGGTGACCCGCACCCTGAAGCGCCTTAACGACGATTTCGCCGCGCCTCGCGAAACCGTACTGCCGCAACTGGTCGAACGCCTGTCGCGGTTTGATCTCGGTTGTCTGGAAAATCCGCTCTTCGGCAAATCCAGCGTACGTGCCGCGCTGGATGGTCTGGCCGATGTGTTGCAGGACATCGCCGAAGCCAGCGGCCAAGTCTCGGATCGTTTGGCGCTGCGCCATTTTGCCCATGTCGATGATGTCAGCCAGCGAACGGTGTCGGTGTGATGAGCGCTCAGTATCAGATCTTCCACGACACCTGTTATCACTACGACAGCCCGGTTTCCCTCGCGCAGCAACTGGCGCACTTGTGGCCGCGCGCATGCAGCTGGCAGCGCTGCACCGAGCAGCAACTATTGATCAGTCCCGAGCCGACCATGCGCCGTGACGAGCTGGACGTGTTCGGCAATCCGCTGACCCGGTTGGCTTTCGAACGCCCCCATGACGAGTTGCAGGTCAACGCCCGGCTGACGGTTGAGGTGCTGGCGCGACCGGCGCTGGATTTCGATCAGTCGCCGCCGTGGGAGCAGACCCGCGATGCGCTGACTTACAGCGGTCAGCCGTTGTCTGCCGACTTGCTCGAAGCCTGTCGCTACCGGTTCCAGTCACCCTATGTGCATTTGAAGCGCAGCTTCGTCGAGTTTTCGCAAAGCTGCTTTCCAATGGGACGACCGTTATTGCTCGGCGTGCAGGCACTGATGCAGAAGATTTTCAGCGAGTTCACGTTCGATGCCGAAGCCACCCAAGTGGCGACGCCGCTGGTCGAGGTGCTGGAGCGTCGGCGCGGGGTCTGCCAGGACTTTGCTCATCTGATGCTGGCGTGTCTGCGCTCGCGTGGGCTAGCTGCGCGTTATGTCAGCGGCTACCTGTTGACCCAGCCGCCGCCTGGCCAGCCCCGCCTGATCGGCGCCGACGCCTCGCATGCCTGGGTTGCGGTGTTTTGCCCGGTATCGGGATGGGTGGATTTCGATCCGACCAACAATGTCCAGCCGGCGCTGGAACACATCACGTTGGCGTGGGGCCGGGACTTTTCCGATGTGTCGCCGTTGCGCGGGGTGATATTGGGTGGCGGCAATCACGACCCGGAAGTGCGGGTCACGGTAATGCCATTGAATGAATAGAATGCATAGGGTGGGAGCGAGCCTGCTCGCGAAAGCGTCAGGTCAGCCAATTCATTTCTAACAGATGCACCGCTTTCGCGAGCAGGCTCGCTCCCACAGGGAGGGTCGATGTGTCAGGGGAAACGATGGCAGTGAGGGCCGGCAGCAAAACCGCCAGCCTCGTCACAAATCCGCAGGGTCTGATTCGATCATCAAACCCGGTGGGGCTCAGGCGTCAGGCGCCGGATCTTTCGGTGCATCGGTTGCATCAACATCGTCATCCGTCGCCACTTCACCGTCAGGGTTCAGTGCCGCTTCTTCAGCGGTTTGCTTCTTGCGCTGAAGCTTTTCCTCTTTCTTCTGTTCCTTTGCCAAGTCTCGTTGACGTTTGGCGAAGGAGTAATTGGGTTTGGCCATGGGCGTTCCTCTGGGGTCGAAGGTGAGGTTGAGCGGCGCATATTCTGCCCTGTATCGGTGCCCGGTGGTTAGCCGGGTTTCTGGTCGACCCACTTTGGCGTGACGGTCGGCTCCCAGCGATCGAGGGCTTCGAGCAGCGTTTGCGGCGATTCGCTCACTTGCAGCATGTCACGGTGTGGCGCGCGAACGAAGCCTTCGCCGACGATATGATCGAGAAATGCGGTGAGTTTGCTGTAGAAACCGTTCACTTCGAGCAGGCCCAGCGGTTTGCCGTGATAGCCGAGCTGGCCCCAGGTCCAGACTTCAAACAGCTCTTCCAGCGTGCCGAGGCCGCCCGGCAGCGCAATGAACGCATCGCTGAGTTCAGCCATCCCCGCCTTGCGTGCATGCATGCCGTCGACCACTTCCAGGCGCGTCAGGCTTTTGTGACCGATCTCCTTGTTCATAAGACTCTGCGGGATGATGCCGATCACCTCACCGCCCGCGGCCAGCGCGGCGTCGGCGACAATGCCCATTAAGCCCACAGCGCCACCGCCGTAGACCAGCGTCAGCTTGCGTTCGGCCAGCGCCCGGCCAAGGGCGACGGCAGCTTCGGTATAGGCCGGAACAGTGCCCGCGTTGGCACCACAAAATACACACACGGATTTCAGAGACATGCCTTTCTCCTGGGTCAATCCGACACAGGGTAATGGCACAGACGCGTCGATCCAAGGGTTAAACGTCGCGCTCCGGTGTTTCGCAAGTACCGCTGGCGCCACAGGCATAGGCGGCGAGCAAACTGCACAACAGACCGTTAAAGAACATGACCGACACTCCGTTTCGTTGGGATGGGGCGATCATAGGGCTGACGGGCAAATCCGGCCCTTAGATTGTCTTCATGACGGTCATAGCCTGAAAGTTGTATACAATTTTTGACACAAGTCATAGGAACTTGCGAAGATTTCAGGCAGTCTTTCCCTCACTAGTGTTTTGTTAACCCTGCCTTGGAGATTCACCATGTTTTCCAAAGTTGTTGCGGTATCCCTGCTGGCGCTGGCCAGCAGCCAATTGATGGCTGCCGAGTGCAAAACCACCGTTGACTCCACTGATCAGATGTCCTTCAACACCAAGGAAATCGTGATCGACAAGAGCTGCAAGACTTTCACCGTCGAACTGACCCACTCGGGCAGCCTGCCAAAAAATGTCATGGGCCATAACCTGGTGATCAGCAAAGAAGCTGACATGCAGCCAATCGCTACCGATGGTCTGGCTGCCGGTATCGACAAGAACTATCTGAAGGATGGCGATGCGCGCATCGTTGCCCACACCAAGATCATCGGCGCCAAGGAAACCGATTCGGTGACTTTCGATGTGGCCAAGGTAGCGGATGGCGGCTACGGTTTTTTCTGCTCGTTCCCGGGGCACATCTCGATGATGAAAGGCACCGTCGTCGTCAAGTAATCCAGGCAGAAAAAAGCGTCCCTCGGGACGCTTTTTTGTTTCTGTAGGAGCTGCCGAAGGCTGCGATCTTTTGATCTTGCTTTAAGAACAAGATCAAAAGATCGCAGCCTCGTTGCACTCGTCAGCTCCTACAGGCTCCTACAGGCTCCTGCAGGGTTCTGCGGTCGGCTTCTTACGGGGCGAACGGCATCACGCGTTTGTGATGGGTCTTGTTGTACGTCTCGACAATGATCTTTGCTGCCTCATCTCGCACCGGTTCGCCGTGGAGAAACGCATCAATTTCGGCATATGTGACACCGTGCGCGGCTTCGTCCGGTTTGCCCGGTGACAGGTCTTCCAGATCCGCCGTCGGCACTTTCTCGACCAGTGATTCCGGCGCGCCCAGGCTGCGCGCGATTGCCCGCACCTGATTCTTCACCAGACCGCTGAGCGGTGCCAGATCGCAGGCGCCATCGCCGAACTTGGTGAAAAACCCCATCACCGCTTCCGCCGCATGGTCGGTGCCGATCACCAAACCGCCTGCCGCGCCTGCAATGGTGTATTGGGCGACCATGCGCATGCGTGCCTTGGTATTGCCAAGCACAAAATCCACCGACGCCGCCGGTTTGCCTTCGAAAGCGTGCACCTGAGCAGCCAGCGCCTTCACGGCCGGACCGATGTTCACGGTCTGGATCTCATCCGGCGCGATGCATTCGAGGGAGGCCTGGGCGTCGTGCTCGTCAAACTGGGTTTCATACGGCAGGCGCACGGCGATGAACTTGTAACTGTTGTCGCCGCTTTGTTCGCGCAGTTCACGCATCGCCCTCTGGGCCAACAGGCCGGCGGTCAGCGAGTCGACGCCACCGCTGATCCCCAGCACCAAGGTCTTGAGGCCGGAATTGACCAGGCAATCCTGGATAAAGGTAATCCGCCGTGCGACTTCTGCTTGCAGGGCATTATGGTCGGCGAACGGCGGTTGCACCTTGAGCTGTTCAGCAATCTCACGCTGTACGGCTTGCATGAATTCACTCCTTGCTAGATGGACTGGAATCGGCAGGAACCTGGAATACGTGTCGCAAATACGCGACGAAATTCGGGTCTTTGCATTGTGACTTGCCTGGCTCATCGGAGATCTTCGCCACCGGCTGGCCGTTGCAGGCGGTCATTTTAAGCACGATGCTCATCGGTTCGACACCCGGAATGTCACAGGTCAGATTGGTACCAATGCCGAAGCTCACATTGATCCGACCGTGCAACGCGCGGAATATCTCCAACGATTTGGGCAGGTTCAGACTGTCGGAAAACACCAGGGTTTTGCTCAGCGGATCGATGCCGAGCTTGTGATAGTGGGCGATGCATTTTTCGCCCCACACCACCGGATCCCCGGAATCATGGCGCAGGCCGTCGAAAAGCTTGGCGAAGAACAGGTCGAAATCGCCGAGGAAAGCGTCAGTGGTGATGCAGTCGGTGAGGGCGATCCCGAGCAAGCCTCGGTACTCGCGAACCCAGCAATCAAGGGCGGCTATCTGGCTATCGATCAGGCGCGGGCCGAGTTGCTGGTGGGCCATGATCCATTCATGGGCCATGGTGCCCAACGGTTTCATATCCAGCTCACGCGACAGGTGCACGTTGCTGGTGCCGACGAAACGCCCAGGGAAATCGTGCTTGAGCACATTCACCACTTCTTCCTGCACGCCGTAGGAAAACCGCCGGCGGGTGCCGAAATCGGCGACCTGCAGTTGCGCCAGCTCGTCGGCAGAGGCGTTGGCGGTGAGCCAGTCGAACTTGCGATAGAGCTGCTCGCGCGCTTGAGCGAGTACGGTTTCGCGATAGCGATAGCGGTTGCGCACTTCGCTGACGATCGCCAACAGCGGCACTTCATAAAGGATCACATGCAGCCACGGCCCGCGCAGGCGGATGAACAATTCACCGTTCTCGATGCCCGTGTGCACATAGCGCAGGTTGAAGCGAAACAGCCCGAGAAAACGCAGGAAGTCGGGTTTGAGAAAAGTGATGCGCTCGAGAAAACTCAGCTGATCGGCACTCAGGCTCAGCTCGGCCAAGCGCTCGATCTGATAGCGGATCTCGGCCAGATACGGGCGCAGATCCTCGGCGTTGCGACAACGGAACTCCCATTCGACTTCGACGTTGGGGTAGTTGTGCAGCACCGCCTGCATCATCGTCAGCTTGTAGAAGTCGGTGTCGAGCAGGTTCTGCACGATGCGATCGGCAAACACACTCTCGCTCATAAAAAGGGCTCTCCAGATGCGCCGCGGCTTGCGCGGTCTATTTCAATGACACTAGTGGCGCATATCAGTGGTGGGGATTGCCAGTAATTTCTGCTGTGCTTCTGTAGGAGCTGCCGCAGGCTGCGATCTTTTGATGTTGGTTTTGAAGATCAAAAGATCGCAGCCTGCGGCAGCTCCTACAGGGGATTGTCGATCTGTTCAAGCATCCATTTGACGAAGTCGCGCACTTTCGGCACTTCCGCCGCATGCTCCGGATACGCGAGGTAATAGGCGTCGCCGCTGGGCATGGCATGCTCCCAGGGAATCACCAGTTTGCCGTCGGCCAATTCTTCTTCCACCAGAAATCGTGGCAACAGCGCCACACCGCAGCCGACCTGGGCGGCGCGAGTGCACATATAGAAGGTTTCGAAGCGTGGCCCGTGGTAGCTGTGTTCGGTCTGGTAGCCCTGACTGGCGAACCAGTCGTGCCATGCCTGCGGTCGCGAAGCATTTTGCAGCAGAACCAGATCGGTGAGTTGCGTCGGATCGGTGAATGGTTTTTCCGGCAGGCTGCCCGGTGCACAGACCGGCACCAGCTCTTCGCCGAACAGTTTCAGGCACTCCGTTCCCGGCCGCGAACCCTGGCCGAAATAGAACGCCAGATCGCTGCGCCCTTGCAGCAGATCGTCCGCTTCCTGCTCATTGCACAAATCCAGATGAATCGATGGATGGCGCAGGCGCCAGCCCTTGAGACGCGGCACGAGCCACCTTGCGCCGAAGGTCGATGGAGTCGAAACGCGCAGGACTTCCGTCTCGCCGCCGTAGGAACGCAGGTAATGCGTCGACATCTCCACTTGGGTGAGGATTTTTCGTACCTCGACCAGATACAAATCCCCGGCCGGGGTCATCTGCAAGCGGCGGCGGACACGACGAAACAATAAATGCTGCAACAATTCTTCGAGCTGCGCGACCTGCTTGCTGACCGCGCTCTGGGTCAGGTTCAGTTCCTCGGCGGCGCGGGTGAAGCTCAGGTGGCGGGTCACGGCCTCGAAGCATTGCAACGCGGTAATCGAGGGCAAGTGGCGTTTGTTCAGCATGGCCGATCCTTTATCTTGTGTTTCTGTGCGCAGCATGAATAAACGGAATGATATCTCGCGTAAAGGTCGTTTGTTGCCTCAGCAAAGGAACGCTACAACTAAAGGTCTGCCCGGTCGCGAAAAAGCGCCCGCACACATTCAGTTTTTGCTTGAGGAGTGACTCATGGTTGCCGCATTGCTTGATCGTCTGGGCGTGAACCCGGCCCTTTATCAGAACGGCAAAGTGCCGGTGCATTCGCCTATCGATGGCAGCCGCATTGCTGCGGTGAATTGGGAAGGTGCAGCCGAAGTCGAGCAGCACATCAGTCGCGCAGATCATGCGTTCGAGCTGTGGCGCAAGGTGCCGGCGCCGCGGCGCGGCGAACTGGTGCGTCAGTTCGGCGAAGTGTTGCGCGAGTACAAGGCCGATCTCGGCGAACTGGTTTCCTGGGAGGCGGGCAAGATTACCCAGGAAGGCTTGGGTGAAGTGCAGGAGATGATCGACATCTGCGATTTCGCCGTCGGCCTGTCTCGTCAGCTGTACGGCTTGACCATCGCCTCCGAGCGTCCGGGCCACCATATGCGCGAAACCTGGCATCCGCTGGGCGTGGTCGGGGTGATCAGCGCGTTCAATTTTCCGGTCGCCGTGTGGGCGTGGAACACCACGTTGGCGCTGGTCTGCGGTAACCCGGTGGTGTGGAAACCGTCGGAAAAAACGCCGCTGACCGCGCTGGCTTGCCAGGCGCTGTTCGACCGCGTGGTGAAGAATTTCAGCGATGCCCCGGCGAGCCTTTGCCAGGTGATCATTGGCGGTCGCGATGCCGGTGAAGCATTGGTCGACGACCCGCGTGTCGCGCTGATCAGCGCCACCGGCAGCACGCGCATGGGCCGCGAAGTGGCGCCGAAGGTTGCCGCGCGGTTTGCCCGCAGCATTCTCGAACTGGGCGGTAACAACGCGATGATCCTCGGCCCGAGCGCCGATCTCGACATGGCTGTGCGCGCGATTCTGTTCAGCGCCGTTGGCACGGCCGGCCAGCGTTGCACCACCTTGCGCCGGCTGATCGCCCATGAATCGGTGAAGGAAGAAATCGTCACCCGCCTCAAGGCTGCTTATTCGAAAGTGCGCATCGGTCATCCGTTGGAAGGCAATCTGGTCGGCCCGCTGATCGACAAGCACAGCTTCGAAAACATGCAGGACGCGCTGGAGCAGGCGCTGAGCGAAGGTGGGCGGGTATTCGGCGGCAAGCGTCAGCTCGAGGATCAATTCCCCAACGCCTACTACGTCTCGCCCGCCATCGTTGAAATGCCCGAGCAGAGTGATGTGGTCTGCAGCGAAACCTTCGCGCCGATTCTCTACGTGGTCGGCTACAGCGATTTCGAGGAAGCGCTGCGCTTGAACAATGCCGTGCCACAGGGCTTGTCGTCGTGCATCTTTACCACCGACGTGCGCGAAGCCGAGCGGTTCATGTCGGCGGTCGGCAGCGACTGCGGCATCGCCAACGTCAACATCGGCCCGAGTGGTGCGGAAATCGGCGGCGCCTTCGGTGGCGAGAAAGAGACCGGTGGCGGGCGCGAATCGGGCTCCGATGCCTGGCGCGCGTATATGCGTCGGCAGACCAACACGGTTAACTATTCGCTGGAGCTGCCGTTGGCGCAGGGCATCACGTTCGACTGAAATTGAGAAAAAGCTGAAAAGATCGCAGCCTTCGGCAGCTCCTACAGGGCTGCGGTTGGCTGCGGTTTTGTAGGAGCTGCCGAAGGCTGCGATCTTTTTAGCGCCCACAACGCAATTGGTTAGGTTTCTGTTGGAGTCTGGCAATGCCGTTACGCGAAGAATGTCTGTGGGAAGCCCTTACGCCGCAAAGGCCCGATCATTCGGCGCTCAATGGTGAGGTCAAGGTTGATGTCTGCGTGGTCGGCGCCGGATTCACCGGGCTGTCGGCGGCGCTGCATCTGTTGGAAAAAGGCAAAAGCGTCTGCGTGCTGGAAGCGCATCGCGCGGGGAATGGTGGCTCCGGGCGCAACGTCGGGCTGGTCAACGCCGGCATGTGGATTCCACCGGACGAGATCGAAGCCGGTTTCGGTGAGGCGGTCGGCAGTCAGCTCAATCGCATGCTCGGCGCGGCCCCGGCGCTGGTGTTCAGCGTTGTGGACAAATACCGGATCGATTGCCAATTGCGCCGCGAAGGCACTTTGCACATGGCGCACAACGCCAAGGGCGAGGCGGATCTGCGCAGTCGTGAACAGCAATGGCAGCGCCGGGGTGCGCCGGTCGAGTTACTGACCGGCAAAGCCTGCGAGCAAGCCACCGGCACGCAGAAAATCGCCGCCGCGCTGCTCGACCGGCGCGCCGGTACGCTCAATCCGATGGCCTATGTCAGCGGGCTGGCCAACGCCGTGCGCGGGCTTGGCGGGCAGCTGTTCGATCATTCTCCGGTGACACGCCTCGAACGCGTCGGGCAGCAATGGTCGGTGCAGACCGCTCAGGGTTCGGTGCTGGCCGAGCAAGTGGTCATCGCCTCCAATGCTTACACCGAGGGCGACTGGACGGAACTCAAACGTAATTTTTTCCCCGGTTATTACTATCAAGTGGCGTCAGTGCCCCTGACCGAGGACGCTGCCCAGGAAATTCTTCCTGGCGGGCAGGGTTCGTGGGACACCCGTCAGGTGCTGAGCAGCATTCGCCGCGACAAGGACGGCCGTCTGTTGCTCGGCAGCCTGGGCAATGGCAATCAGAAACCGACGTGGTTTCTCAAAGCATGGGCCGACCGGGTGCAGCAACATTACTTTCCCAACCTGAAGCCGGTCGAATGGGAATGCACCTGGACCGGGCGCATCGCCTTTACGCCAGACCATCTGATGCGCCTGTTCGAACCGGCGCCGGGGCTGGTGGCTGTCACCGGTTATAACGGCCGCGGCGTCACCACCGGCACCGTCGTCGGCAAAGCTTTCGCCGATTACCTGTGCGATGGCGATCCGCAGGCTCTGCCGATTCCCTTTGCACCGATGCAGCCCTTGGCGGGCGTGGGGTTGCGCAGTTGCCTGTACGAGGCCGGCTTCTCGCTGTATCACGCGGGCCAGTGCCTGCGCATCGTTATTTGAGTGTTGAAATTTGTTGCCGGAAGCGGCGCTTTTGAATCGAGCGACTAGCCTGTAATGGTGCGGGTTGTAGCAGTCCCGCACCAGCAGTGTGCAGTTCGGTGACGCGGGCTGTTACAGGCTGGTTGCACGTGGTTTGCCGCTGCGGTTGCAATGATGGCGCGTGAGGGTTGCGCCTGAAAAAAAATATGGTTTCACCTTCCGCGGTTTAGACGGTTGCACGCCCAATGAAAATGGGACCGAAACAGTCGAAATAACAACAAAGCAGCGACTTTTTGAAGAATAAAAAACCGATGGCACGGGCCTTGCTCTGAGCTTTGAGTGAAGTGAAGTCGCAGTGCCAACTAAAAAAAACCTTGGAGCACCACCTCATGTCCCAGACGTTTTACAAGAAAGGCTTTCTGGCCCTCGCAGTAGCTGCTGCGCTGGGTGTTTCTGCGTTTGCTCAAGCTGATATCAAGATCGGTGTAGCGGGTCCAATGACGGGCGCCAACGCAGCATTTGGCGAACAGTACATGAAGGGTGCACAGGCGGCGGCTGACGCGGTCAACGCGGCCGGCGGCGTCAACGGCGAGAAAATCGTTCTGGTCAAGGGCGATGATGCCTGCGAGCCGAAACAGGCGGTGACGGTCGCCAAGGACCTCACCAACCAGAAAGTGGCCGGCGTGGTCGGTCACTTCTGCTCTTCCTCGACCATTCCAGCGTCGGAAATCTACGACGAAGCCGGGATCATCGCGATCACTCCAGGTTCGACCAACCCGCAAGTCACCGAGCGCGGCCTGAGCGCCATGTTCCGTATGTGCGGGCGTGACGACCAGCAAGGCATCGTGGCTGGCGACTACATCGTCGACATGCTCAAGGGCAAAAAAGTCGTCGTGCTGCACGACAAGGACACCTACGGCCAGGGCCTGGCGGATGCGACCAAAGCGCAACTGGAAAAACGCGGCGTGAAGCCGGTGCTCTATGAAGGTCTGACCCGTGGTGAAAAAGACTTCAGCACCATTGTCACCAAGATCCGTGGCGCCGGTGCCGATGTTGTCTACTTCGGCGGCCTGCACCCGGAAGCCGGTCCGCTGGTTCGTCAGTTGCGTGAACAAGGCCTCAAAGACGTCAAGTTCATGTCCGATGACGGCATCGTGACCGATGAGCTGGTTACCACCGCTGGCGGCCCGCAATTCACCGATGGCGTGCTGATGACCTTCGGCGCCGACCCGCGTCTGCTGCCGGAAAGCAAAACCGTTGTGGACGCATTCCGCAAGGCCGGCACCGAGCCTGAGGGCTACACCCTGTACGCCTACGCTTCGGTACAGACCCTGGCGGCAGCATTCAACGGTGCGAAGAAAAACGACGGCGAAGCCGCTGCCAAGTGGCTGAAAGCCAACCCGGTGAAAACCGTCATGGGCGAGAAGACCTGGGATGCCAAAGGCGACCTGAAAGTCTCCGACTACGTGGTTTACCAGTGGGACAAGGACGGCAAATACCACCAGCTGGAAAAGCAGAAGTAAGGGCTGACGCGATCAGTCGGCTCACTTGAAACCCTGTGGGAGCGGGCTTGCCCGCGATGGCGTCAGGTCAATCGACACACAAGTTGGCTGATCCACCGCTATCGCTGGCAAGCCAGCTCCCACAGGATTCAGTGGCGATCGGGCTGATCACACTCCGACATTGCTCCGACGTACATCTGTATTTTTCCTAGAAGAACCGCGCACCCCGGTGCGCAGGTTCTCACTGCGTGAGATTGCGTTATGGATGGTATTTTCCTGCAGCAACTGGTCAACGGCCTGACCCTCGGGTCGGTCTATGGCCTGATCGCCATCGGCTACACAATGGTCTACGGCATCATCGGCATGATCAACTTCGCCCACGGCGAGGTTTACATGATTTCCGCTTACCTGGCGGCAATCAGTCTGGCTCTGCTGGCTTACTTCGGTATCGAATCCTTCCCGCTGCTGATGCTCGGCACGCTGATCTTCACCATCGTCGTCACGGCGGTGTATGGCTGGGTCATCGAGCGTGTTGCCTACAAACCCCTGCGTAACTCGACCCGCTTGGCGCCGCTGATCAGCGCCATCGGTATCTCGCTGATTCTGCAGAACTACGCACAGATCGCTCAGGGCGCCAAACAACAGGGCGTGCCTACGCTGCTGACCGGTGCCTGGCGTGTCGAAGTCGGTACCGGCTTCGTGCAACTGACCTACACCAAAGTCTTCATCCTGATCGCCGCGTTTGTCGGCATGGGGCTGCTGACCTACATCATCAAATACACCAAGCTCGGCCGTATGTGCCGCGCGACCCAGCAAGACCGCAAGATGGCCTCGATTCTGGGCATCAACACCGACCGGGTGATTTCCTACGTGTTCATCATCGGTGCAGCCATGGCCGCATTGGCCGGTGTGCTGATCACCATGAACTACGGCACGTTCGACTTTTATGCCGGCTTCATCATCGGCATCAAGGCGTTCACCGCGGCGGTACTTGGCGGGATCGGTTCATTGCCCGGCGCGATGCTCGGCGGCATCATCCTCGGCATCTCCGAATCGCTGTTCTCCGGTCTGGTCAACTCCGACTACAAAGACGTGTTCAGTTTCTCGCTGCTCGTCCTCGTTCTGGTCTTCCGGCCACAGGGCCTGCTGGGCCGTCCTCTTGTGTCGAAGGTGTAAGCGATGTCTGCAACCACTGAAAAATCCATCGATATCAAAAAAAGTCTGGTTGAGGCGATTCTTGCCGGCCTGATTGCGCTGATCGTATTCGGGCCGATTGTCGGCGTGGTTCTCGACGGCTACAGCTTCAACCTCGAATCGACCCGCGTGGCGTGGATCATCGCCATTGTCATGGCTGGTCGCTTTGCCCTGAGCCTGTTCCTGCAGACGCCCAAAGGCCTGAAGATTCTCGATAGCTTCGAAAGCACCGGCAGCGGCGTGCATGTGCTGCCACCGGATTACAAGTCGCGGCTGCGCTGGATCATTCCGCTGATGATTGTGCTGGCCATCATCGTGCCGTTTGTTTCCAACTCGTATCTGCTCGGCGTGGTCATTCTCGGCCTGATCTACGTGCTGCTGGGGCTGGGGCTGAACATCGTGGTCGGTCTGGCCGGGCTGCTCGATCTGGGTTACGTGGCGTTTTACGCCATCGGTGCCTACGGTCTGGCGCTGGGTTACCAGTATCTCGGTCTGGGCTTCTGGACGGTGCTGCCGCTGGCGGCGATTACTGCAGGCCTGGCCGGTTGCATCCTCGGGTTTCCGGTGCTGCGTTTGCACGGTGACTATCTGGCGATCGTGACCCTGGGCTTCGGTGAAATCATTCGGCTGGTGCTGAACAACTGGCTGTCCCTGACGGGCGGCCCGAACGGCATGCCGGCGCCACTGCCAACGTTCTTCGGTCTGGAGTTCGGCAAGCGGGCGAAGGATGGCGGGGTGCCGTTTCACGAGTTCTTCGGCCTGACCTATAACCCGGACGTGAAGTATTACTTTATCTACGCGGTGTTGTTTCTGGTGGTGCTGGCGGTGCTGTACGTCAAACATCGGCTGGTGAAAATGCCGGTCGGTCGCGCCTGGGAAGCCTTGCGTGAAGATGAAATCGCTTGCCGCTCGATGGGCCTCAACCACGTATTGGTCAAGCTCTCGGCGTTCACCATCGGTGCGTCGACGGCGGGTCTGGCCGGGGTTTTCTTCGCCACCTATCAAGGCTTCGTCAACCCGACCTCGTTCACCTTCTTCGAATCGGCGCTGATTCTCGCCATCGTTGTGCTTGGCGGCATGGGTTCGACCATCGGCGTCGTGATTGCCGCTTTCGTGCTCACCGTTGCCCCGGAACTGCTGCGCGGCTTCGCCGAATATCGCGTGCTGCTGTTCGGCATTCTGATGGTGTTGATGATGATCTGGCGACCACGCGGGCTGATCCGCATCAGCCGCACCGGGGTCAAACCACGCAAAGGTGCCATTCACTATGAGAGGACTGCGCCATGAGTGAAGTCGTACTCTCTGTTGAAAAACTGATGATGCATTTCGGTGGCATCAAGGCCTTGAGCGATGTCAGCCTGAAGGTCAAGCGCAATTCGATCTTCGCCCTGATCGGCCCCAATGGCGCGGGCAAGACCACGGTGTTCAACTGCCTGACCGGGTTCTACAAGGCCTCCGGCGGCAAAATCGAACTCAACGTGCGTGGCCAGCAGACCAACGTCATCCAACTGTTGGGCGAGTCGTTCAAACCGACCGATTTCGTTTCGCCGAAGTCCTTCTTCAGCCGTATGTATTACAAGATGTTCGGCGGAACCCATCTGGTAAACCGTGCGGGTCTGGCGCGGACCTTCCAGAACATTCGCCTGTTCAAGGAAATGTCGGTGCTGGAAAACCTGCTGGTGGCGCAACACATGTGGGTCAACCGCAACATGCTCGCCGGGATTCTCAACACCAAGGGTTATCGCAAGGCCGAAAGCGACGCACTCGACTGCGCGTTTTATTGGCTGGAAGTGGTTGATCTGGTGGACTGCGCCAACCGTCTCGCTGGTGAACTTTCCTACGGCCAGCAACGCCGGCTGGAAATTGCCCGGGCCATGTGCACGCGGCCGCAGATCATCTGCCTCGACGAACCGGCCGCTGGCCTCAACCCTCAGGAAACCGAAGCGCTGAGCGCGATGATCCGGCTGCTGCGCGACGAGCACGATCTGACCGTGGTGCTGATCGAACACGACATGGGCATGGTCATGAGCATTTCCGATCACATTGTGGTTCTCGACCACGGCATTGTCATTGCCGAGGGCGGGCCGGAAGCGATCCGTAACGATCCGAAAGTGATTGCAGCCTACCTGGGCGCCGACGAGGAGGAGCTGGTATGAGCCAACCGATCCTCGAACTGAGAAATCTGGACGTGTTCTACGGCCCGATCCAGGCGCTCAAAGGTGTTTCGCTGCAGATCAACGAAGGCGAAACCGTCAGCCTCATCGGCTCCAACGGCGCCGGCAAGTCGACCTTGTTGATGTCGATCTTCGGTCAGCCACGAGCGGCGGGCGGGCAGATTCTTTATCAGGGCGTCGACATCACGCAGAAGTCATCGCACTACATCGCCTCCAACGGCATCGCGCAGTCACCGGAAGGGCGGCGGGTGTTCCCCGACATGACGGTCGAAGAAAACCTGCTCATGGGCACCATCCCGATTGGCGACAAGTACGCCAAAGAGGACATGCAGCGCATGTTCGAGTTGTTTCCGCGGCTTGAAGAGCGGCGCACGCAGCGGGCGATGACCATGTCCGGTGGCGAACAGCAGATGCTCGCGATTGCCCGTGCCTTGATGAGCCGACCGAAGTTGTTGTTGCTCGATGAGCCGAGCCTTGGTCTCGCGCCGATTGTGGTGAAGCAGATTTTCACGACGCTGCGCGAGCTGGCGAAGACCGGCATGACGATTTTTCTCGTCGAGCAAAACGCCAACCATGCGCTGAAGCTGTCGGATCGCGCGTATGTGATGGTCAATGGCGAGATTCGCCTGACGGGCACGGGTAAAGAGTTGTTGGTGAACGAGGAGGTGCGTAACGCTTATTTGGGCGGGCACTGATACTTGTTGCGCTGATACACAGCCCCGGCGACGAAAGTCCTCGGGGCTTTTTTATACCCCAATCCCCTGCCACCCCTGTAGGAGCTGCCGAAGGCTGCGATCTTTTGATCTTTAAACAAACTCAAAACATCGCAGCCTTCGGCAGCTCCTACATGGAATTGATCGGTGATTTCAAGTCTCGTGTGGAATTGTGGAAAACAAATTCCCTATCTGCCAAAGCGCGACATATAGACGCTGCAAATAGCTGTTTTTCCACAGTTTTGACTTGTCCCCGTTTACTGTGGAGCTGGCTGTGAATAACGTGGGTGTATCTGGCTGCACACCACGTACAACGTGGCTTGCAAGGGTGTGGTTGTTTTTTGATCAGGCATTTTTACTGGTCTTTAAGTAGTCGTTGTCAACCTTTTTATAGAGGCGTTCAGCGAGGCATTGAGCGGTGAACAAGCCTGTGGATAAGTCTGTGACTAAACTCTGGAAAGACCCCGCTAAGGGCCGTGGTTACTGGCCTCGCGCAATCACCGAACGATGGCATCGTCGTGCAAAATGCCATATCCCGCACATCCGCATCTTCAGGGTCAAGCAAAAAACTTTCGATTTGTCCCGCAAAGCCTTGTGTGGCGCGGGTTTGCGCGTTTGCACTTGCCCCCGGAAACTGTGGAAGGGATTGTGGATAACATGCGTGCACATGGCTGCAGGCCACGTTGTCCGTGGCATAGCGGCGGCTGATCATTTTTTGCACAGAAGCGCGGCGCTGTAGGATCTGTTGAATGCAACGAGGCTGCGATCTTCTGATCGTATAAAACAAAATCAGAAGATCGCAGCCTTCGGCAGCTCCTGCGAAGTCAGGTAGTTGCCCGATGTTCATGGGCCGGGCATGCTGCCTGCTGATTTTCTATTCCAAGGGCTGCCGCGGTAGCCGAAGCAAGGAGAACACGATGTCCAACACCCTGTTTATCACCGGCGCAACGTCCGGATTTGGTGAAGCCTGTGCCCGTCGTTTCGCCGACGCTGGCTGGAAACTGGTGCTGACCGGTCGTCGTGAAGAACGCCTCAATGCTCTGTGCGCCGAACTCTCAAACCAGACCGAAGTGCATGGCCTGGTGCTCGACGTGCGTGATCGCAAAGCGATGGAGGAGGCGATTGCCAACCTGCCGCCGTCGTTCGCCAAGCTTCGTGGTCTGATCAACAATGCTGGTCTGGCGCTGGGGGTGGACCCGGCGCCGAAATGCGATCTGGACGATTGGGACACCATGGTCGACACCAACGTCAAAGGCCTGATGTACGCGACGCGCTTGCTGCTGCCGCGTCTGATCGCCCACGGTCGTGGCGCCGGCATCGTCAACCTCGGCTCCATCGCCGGCAACTACCCGTATCCGGGCAGCCACGTGTATGGCGCGACCAAGGCGTTCGTTAAACAATTTTCGTTAAATCTGCGCTGCGATCTGCAGGGCACCGGCGTGCGTGTCAGCAACATCGAACCCGGCCTGTGCGAAAGCGAGTTCTCGCTGGTGCGTTTTGCCGGCGATCAGGAGCGCTACAACGCGACCTACGCCGGTGCCGAGCCGATCCAGCCGCAGGACATCGCCGAGACGATCTTCTGGGTGATGAATGCGCCGGCGCACATCAACATCAACAGTCTGGAGCTGATGCCGGTGAGCCAGACCTGGGCCGGGTTTGCGATTGAGCGTAACAGGGCTTGAGATTTGTCCTGTGGCGAGGGAGCTTGCTCCCGCTGGACTGCGCAGCAGGCCCTCGCTTTTCCTGAAAGAGCGAGGGGCGCTGCGCGCCCCAACGGGAGCAAGCTCCCTCGCCACAGTTCAAGGTTTCAAGTAGTCGGCCAATCCGAGATAGCAGGTCGCGAGGTGATAAGGCGTAGTCGACGGCATGTCCTTGCGGCTGACCTCGCCGTTTTCATCGCGGCACTCATGCCAGCCGCCAGCATGCAGGAACCGCTGCTGCAACGCCCGCAATTGGCGCAGCACCGCCGCTTCGCTGTCCGCGCGCAAGGTCAGCGCGCGCAGGTATTCGGCTTGCGCCCAGATCCGCTGGGTCGAATCCCTTGGCCGTCCATTGCTTTCCAGGTCGAGCATCGCTCGCACTGCGCCGCATGTTTCCAGCACGCCGTATTGCTCGGTAAAGGCAAACGCCTTGGCCAGTGCCCGATGCAGTCTCGAATCGCGTAGCAGCGGGGAGGATTGCAGCAGGAAATACCATTCGAACTGGTGCCCCGGCTCGTACCAGTTATCCACAGCGCCCAGCGGCTTCTCCATCAACACGCCATATTGCGGGTCGACAAAATGCTTGTGCATGGCTGTGCATAACTCGAGCAACGCTGTTTGCGTCGGTACGTCCTTGCGCGCGGCGAGGGTAGCGAGGAAGGCTTCGGCCAAGTGCATCAGCGGGTTTTGCAGGGGCCCGGTCTGCAGAGTGATCCAGTCGCGCTCAAGGCACGCCTCGTACAACCCGTCGCCCGTGGCAAAGCGACGGCCGATGATTTCCAGCGCAGCGTTCAGCGTCGATTCGACTAGCGGATCGGCGGACTTTGCCCAGTAATGCGCGCAAGCAAACAGGATGAAGGCGTGGGTATACAGATCCTTGCGCTGATCCAGCGGCTGGCCTTGCGCATCGATGCTGTAGAACCAGCCGCCATGCTCGGCGTCGTGAAAGTGCTGTCGCAGCGAACGGAACAGCGCCGCCGCGCGGTCTGCCGCGTTATCCACAACCCCGATCAAACTGGCGAACAGATACAGCTGTCGCGCGCAGGCCATCGCCCGGTAACGTTGCACTCGCAGCGGTTGGTGCGTGGCGTCCAGCGCCTCATAGGGCAACGCCATGTCGGCATTCCAGCCCGGCCCTTGCCACAGCGGCACGATCACGTCGAGGAAGTGCTGCTGCACTTCGCCAAACAGGGCGGTCAATTCAGGCAGGGCGGTGGAGCGGGAAGCGTGGGGCATGGGCGGACGTCGTCACGGGCAGGGGCGATTGCGCCACATGGTAGCAGAGAGCATCGGTTGGGTGACGAACCCTGTAGGAGCTGCCGCAGGCTGCGATCTTTAAAGTCAAAAGATCGCAGCCTGCGGCAGCTCCTACAGGAGATCAGGCGTTTAGCCGGCCAGCAGCCAGGCGCCGGTGATTGCTGAACCCGCACCTGCAAGGCGCACCAATGGTGCAGCAGCCTGAGGCAGGAAGCGCACCGCCGCATAACCCGCCGCATGCAGTGCTGCCGTAGCCATCACGAAACCGGCCGCATACGCCCAAGGGCTGCTCATTTCCGGCAACTCCAACCCATGCGCCACGCCATGGAACAGCGCGAACAGCGCCGTCGCCACCATCGCCATCACCAACGGCGGACGCACCGCCAGCGCTACTGCCAGGCCCAGCGCCAGCACCGACGCGGCAATGCCGCTTTCCAGCGCCGGCAATTCCAGCCCTTCAAAGCCGAGCACACCGCCCAGCAACATGGTGCCGACAAACGTGCACGGCAGCGCCCAGCGCGCGGCGCCTTGCTGCTGTGCGGCCCACAAGCCCACGGCGACCATCGCCAGCAAATGATCGAGGCCGCTGATCGGGTGGCCGATACCCGCGATCAAACCGCTGTCGCCATGGCCCGGATGTGCGAAGGCCAGCGCCGGGGTCAACAGCAGCGCTACCGCGCCAAGAATACGTGTGAGTGTCATGGATGAGCTTCCTTGTGGATAACTGGGTCAGGCGGCGGTCAGCAGGCCCTGGCGTTCGATGAAAGCGATGATCTGCTCAAGGCCCTGACCGGTTTTCTGGTTGCTGAAGACGAACGGTTTGCCGTTGCGCATGCGCTTGGTGTCGCTGTCCATCATCTCCAGCGAGGCGCCCACCAGAGGCGCGAGGTCGATCTTGTTGATTACCAGCAGATCGGATTTGCAGATGCCCGGCCCGCCCTTGCGCGGCAGCTTGTCGCCGGCGGAAACGTCGATCACATAGATGGTCAGGTCAGACAGTTCGGGGCTGAAGGTCGCCGAAAGGTTGTCGCCACCGGATTCGACCAGAATCAGGTCCAGCCCCGGAAAGCGGCGGTTCAGCTGATCGACCGCTTCGAGGTTGATCGAGGCGTCTTCGCGAATCGCGGTATGTGGGCAGCCGCCGGTTTCCACGCCGATGATCCGCTCCGGCGCGAGGGCTTCGTTGCGCACAAGAAAGTCGGCGTCTTCGCGGGTGTAGATATCGTTGGTGACCACGGCGAGGTTGTAGCGCTCGCGCAACGCCAGGCACAGGGCCAGGGTCAGTGCGGTTTTACCGGAACCGACCGGGCCGCCGATGCCGACGCGCAGAGGTTGTGTGTTCATCTGATTCTCCAAATAGAAGGCCTAAGAGCGGAAGAGGCGGCTGTACTGGCGCTCATGGGCCATGCACGCCAAGGACAGGCCAAACGCGGCGCTGCCCATGTGTTCGGGGTTGATCCGGCTGGCATCCTGCTGCGCCTGTTGCAGCAGTGGCAGCAATTCGCTGGTCAGGCGCTGGGCGGCTTGCTGGCCCAGCGGCAGGGTTTTCATCAACACGGCGAGCTGGTTTTCCAGCCAGCTCCACAGCCAGGCGGCGAGGGCGTCCGGCGGGCTGATCTGCCACGCGCGGGCAGCCAGCGCCCAGCACAGCGCCAGGTGCGGCTCGCTGCAGTGTTCGAGGAAGTCGCGGGCGGGTGCGTCGAGTTCCGGCAGACCGTTGAGCAGCTGCTGCAACGAATAGCCCATCTGGCGACTCTCCAGATGCAACTCGCGTGTTTCGCGGCTGGCGCGGTGGCTTTCGCAGAGCTGGCGCAGTTCGCACCAGTTTTCAGCGGCCGCCGCCTGGCAATGCGCCAATAGCAGCGGCGCCTCGAAGCGAGCCAGATTGAGCAACAATTGATCGCTGATCCAGCGGCGCGCCTCGTCCGGGTTGCTGACGCGACCGTTATCCACGGCCATTTCCAGACCTTGCGAATAGCTGTAGCCGCCAATCGGCAATTGCGGACTGGCCAGGCGCAGCAGCGCCCAGGCCGGATTCACAGGCGGACGCCGAACTGATGGAGTTTGGGCGCGTAGTTGAAATCTTCGTCGCCGAGCCGCGAATGATGATGGCCGCCGCCGTAAGCGCCGTGTTCCGGTTGGAACGGTGCTTCGATGGCTTCGACCTGCGCGCCCAATTGTTCGAGCATCGCTTTGAGCACGTAATCGTCGAGCAGGCGCAGCCAGCCATCGCCGACTTGCAGGGCGACGTGGCGATTGCCGAGGTGGTACGCGGCGCGGGTCAGTTCAAAAGCGTTGGCGCAGGTGACGTGCAGCAGTTGCTCGGGACGAGCACAGACGCGGACAACGCGGCCGTCCTCGGCTTGCAGGCATTCGCCGTCGTACAGCGGCGGCTGGCCGCGCTCCAAAAACAAACCGACGTCTTCGCCCTCGGCACTGAAACAGCGCAAGCGGCTTTTGCTGCGCGCCTCGAAGGTCAAGAGCAACTCGGCGGCCCAGACGGGTTGGGGGTCGATTCTGCGGTGAATCACCAGCATCGGAAAGCTTCCAGCAGTGGGCAATACTCAGGCTAGAGCAAGGGCCTTGCCAATCGGACGAGATGTAGGAAATAGCTGTCGGAACGCGGTGGATTTTTCAACAGGCGGGGAGATTGTGGAAGGTTTTGGTGCGTGAAGAATTTGTCATGCACCAATTTACGGCGGGTAAAAAAAGATCGTCCGATCGCGGCCCGAGCCTGCGGCAGCTCCTACACCATCCGATGTAGGAGCTGCCGCAGGCTGCGATCTTTTTGATCTTTATTCGGTACTGCCCAGCCCTTGCCAGTGCTTGAGGCCGATAAAGATGAAGCGCAATTGCTGGGTGATCTTCGCCTGCGGGGTGAGATGCTCCGGCAGGGCTTCGGCCGGTGGGTCGATGATGTCGGGGAGGGTGGCGAACACTGATTTGACGATCAGATCGGCCATCACACTGAGGCCGGCGAGATCCAGATGTTGCAGCTTGGGCATCAATGCCAGGTCCGTCGCCAGGTCAGCACTGATGTTTTCGCGCAGGCGACCAATCGCCTGACGTACCGGCTGCGAACCGCCATATTGTTCACGCGCGAGAAACAGGAATTGCGAACGGTTGGCGCTGACCACATCGAGAAAAATCCGCACCGACGCATCGATGATGCCGCCCATGACGAATTCGTTGTGTCGCACCAGGCGGATGGTCTCGCGGAATGTCTGACCGACCTCGCTGACCAGCACCAACCCCAATTCGTCCATGTCGGTGAAGTGGCGGTAAAAACCCGTGGGCACGATGCCGGCGGTTTTGGTCACCTCGCGCAGGCTCAGGCTGCCGAATCCTCGGCCGCTTTCCATCAGGTGGCGGGCAGCGTCCATCAGGGCGTTGCGGGTCTGTTGTTTCTGTTCGGCGCGGGGCAGCATCGCAGAGTATGTTCTTCGGCGGGACAAGCGCCGCACTCTAGCAAATCGGCTTTGTCGGCGTCGAACGGGAGGATATGCAGCGAAGGTTTTACACAGGCTGAAAAGTCAAAAGCCCAATCTGCGGATTGGGCTTTTTTGCCGGGCCATCATGGGCTCAGCTCAATTTGCTGTTGCGTTCGATCACACGGTCACCACCGCCTTCGGCGATTGCCTGACCCAGTGGGGTTTTATCGAAGCCGTCATCAGCCAGGGTCTGACCCTGTGGAGTGCGGTCGCTGCCGTCAGAAGCAAGGGTCTGGCCTTGTGGAGTGCGGTCGGAACCGTCGGATGCCAGAGTCTGGCCTTGTGGCGTGCGATCCGAGCCGTCTTGAACCAGACCTTTCTCTTCGAGGCGATTGCGACCGTTTTCTGCCAGGGTCTGGCCCTGTGGGGTGCGGTCGGAGCCGTCGGCGGCAACAGTCTGGCTGAAGACCGAGTGGCTGGCTTTGACTTGCGGAGTTGCTTGATCAGCGGCCGGCAGGGCGAAAGCGGTGCTGGCTAGCATGGACAGGGTAAGGCTGAGCAGTAATTGGCGTTTCATGATGGGTTGCTCCTTGGGAGGGCGATAAAGTGGGTACGAGGGCAATGCTACTCTCGATAAGTCGATATAAAAGTTCATAAACGCAATGGTAATAATCAACAGAATTGATTGTTCTGCGCGAAGGCTCTAGATCAAGCCTTTCCGGGCGGTGCTTTTGCACCGAGGTGGGTATTTTCGACTCACGCCCGCCTCGCAAATGTGCGGATGGCGGTAACACTGTTCGACTGACCGGTCAGATTCGCCGCGGCTTTTTGCCGGTAATCGCCGTTTCGATTAAACCTGCGGCGCGTTTGCCAGTCGTAGCAATCATGAGGGCCGTTTCGGTCCGCCGTTTCAACCGTACGCTGCAGTGTTTGCGTGCGGCCGTGATCAGGAGCTTTGTGCATGACGCGCACTGGAAAAATCTTCAGCTGGACCTTCGCCATCCTCGTGCTGCTACTCGCCGTGTTGGTGTTGATCATCGTGTTCTTCGACTGGAACCGGGTTAAACCGCAGATCAACGCCAAGGTCTCTGATGAACTGCACCGACCCTTCGCCATCAATGGCAACCTTGCGGTGATCTGGCAGCGCGAGCTGGAAGAGGGTGGCTGGCGTGCGTGGGTACCTTGGCCGCATTTGGTCGCCGAGGACTTGAGCCTGGGCAATCCGGACTGGTCGAAGGCGCCGCAGATGGTCACGCTCAAGCGGGTCGAGTTGCGTATCTCGCCGCTGGCCTTGTTGGCGCAGCGCGTGGTCATTCCGCGCATTGACCTGACCGAGCCGAATGCTGACCTGCAGCGCCTTGCCGATGGCCGCGCCAACTGGACATTCAAGTTCGATCCGAAAGATCCGAATGCCGAGCCGTCGAACTGGGTGGTCGACATTGGCGCCATCGGCTTCGACAAGGGCCACGTCACGCTCGACGACCAGACGCTGAAAACCAACCTTGATGTATTGATCGACCCGCTGGGCAAGCCGATTCCATACAGCGACATCGTCGGTGACAAAGCGGCGAAAACCGCTCAGGACAAGGGCGACGCACCGCAGGATTACGCGTTTGCGCTCAAGGTCAAAGGCCAGTATCACGCGCAGAATCTCAGCGGCCAGGGCAAAATCGGCGGCTTGCTGGCGTTGCAGGACGCGCGCAAGCCATTTCCGTTACAGGCCCAGGCGAAGATCGGCGACACGCGTATCGAACTGGCGGGCACCCTGACCGACCCGCTCAACCTTGGCGCGCTTGATCTGCGCCTGAAGCTTGCCGGCGACAGTCTGGGCAATCTCTATCCGCTGACTGGCGTGACCTTGCCAGATACTCCGCCGTATTCCACCGACGGTCACCTCATCGCCAAGTTGCATGATGCGGGCGGGGCAAAGTTCACCTACGAAAAATTCAACGGCAAGATCGGCGATAGCGACATTCATGGCGACCTGACTTACGTGGCCAGCCAGCCTCGGCCAAAACTCAGCGGCGCGCTGCTTTCCAATCAACTGCTGTTCGCCGATCTCGCGCCGTTGATTGGCGCCGATTCCAACGCCGAGCAAAAGGCCCGTGGCGGCGCGAGCAAGCAACCGACAGATAAAGTGCTGCCGGTCGAGGAGTTCAAGACCGACCGTTGGCGCGCCATGGACGCCGACGTCGAGTTCACCGGCAAGCGCATCGTCCACAGTGAGAAGCTGCCGTTCAACGATCTCTATACCCATTTGAAACTCAACGATGGCGAACTCAGTCTCGAACCGCTGCGTTTTGGCGTGGCGGGCGGCACGCTGGATGCGCAGATTCGCCTCAATGGCCGCACCGAACCGCTGGAAGGCCGGGCCAAACTGACCGCGCGACGGTTCAAACTCAAGGAACTGTTCCCGACTTTTGAGCCGATGAAGACCAGTTTCGGTGAGCTCAATGGCGATGCCGACATCAGCGGCCGCGGCAACTCGGTGGCCAAGCTGCTGGGTGGCGCCAATGGCAAGTTGAAGATGTTGATCAACGACGGTGCGATCAGTCGCGAACTGATGGAGCTGGCTGGGCTTAACGTCGGTAATTATGTGGTCGGGAAGATCTTTGGCGACAAGGAAGTGAAGATCAATTGCGCGGCGGCCGACTTCGACATCAAGACCGGCCTTGCGACCACGCAGCTATTTGTTTTCGATACCGAGAACGCGATTATCTATATCGATGGCACAGCCAACATGGCAACCGAGCAGCTCGATCTGACGGTGACCCCGGAATCCAAGGGCTGGCGTTTGATTTCGCTGCGTTCGCCGCTGTATGTACGTGGCAAATTCATCAAACCGGACGCCGGCGTCAAAGCCGTACCGTTGATGCTGCGTGGAGCGGGGATGGTTGCGCTCGGCGTGATTGCCGCGCCGGCGGCGGGGTTGCTGGCGTTGGTGGCGCCGAGTGGCGGCGAGCCGAACCAGTGCGCGCCGTTGCTTGAACAGATGAAGCAGGGCAAGGCGCCGGTGACCGTCAAACCAACCAAGTAAGCAGGGCAGATCAAAAGATCGCAGCCTTCTGCAGCTCCTACAGAATGCGTTTCCCCTGTAGGAGCTGCAGAAGGCTGCGATCTTTTGCTGTCAAGGATTACAGATCGTTGAGAATGTCAGCCATGTCATCCGCGTGCTCTTCTTCCTGCGCGAGGATGTCTTCGAAGATGCGCCGGGTGGTCGGGTCCTTGTCGCCGATGTACTGGATGATTTCGCGATAGCTGTCGATTGCGATGCGCTCGGCCACAAGATCTTCGTAGACCATTTCCTTGAGTGAGTTGCCGGCCACGTATTGCGCGTGGGACAGCTTGCTCAGCAGGTCGGGGTTGAATTCCGGCTCGCCGCCCAGTTGCACGATGCGTTCGGCAAGGCGGTCGGCGTGCTCCGCTTCCTGGTTGGCATGTTCAAGGAACTCATCGGCGGCGACGTTGGCTTTCAGGCCGTTGGCCATAAAGTAATGGCGCTTGTAACGCAAGGTGCACACCAGCTCGGTGGCCAGCGACTCGTTGAGCAAACGCAGTATTTCTTCACGGTTCGCGTTGTAACCCTCGGTGACCGCGCCGTTTTCCACGTGTTGCCGTGCGCGCTCGCGCAGGGTTTGAACATCAGACAAATGCAGGTCACTCATTTCATTCTCCTGGAGGCTAATCCGATTGACGCCACGTTCTGAAGACGCGGTCGCTACCCAGGTTGTGAGTCTTGAGCGAAGCGAAAAGTTTTATCGGTTTTAGCCCGGGCTCCCTGCAGGCGGTGCCGAAGGCCGAGTCAGGTTATGGCGCGGGAGACGGGGCTGAAGTAGTCTGCGGTTGTGTTGTCATCATCATGGAGGATGCTTGGCGAGCGATTTGCACGACTTGCATCCACTCACCGACCACAAGGATGTTTGCCCATGTCGACACGTTATCCGCTGGTGCTGGTACCGGGCATGCTCGGATTTGTCCGGCTGGTTTTCTATCCGTATTGGTACGGGATCATCAAAGCGTTGCGCCGCGATGGTGCGACAGTGCTGGCGGTGCAGGTCTCGCCGCTCAATTCCACCGAGGTGCGTGGCGAGCAGTTGCTGGCGCGGATCGAAGAGATTTTGCGCGAGACCGGCGCGCCCCGGGTCAATCTGTTCGGGCATAGCCAAGGTGCGCTGACAGCGCGGTATGCAGCGGCGAAGCGGCCAGATCTGGTCGCCTCCGTGACGTCGGTGGCCGGGCCCAATCACGGCTCGGAACTGGCCGATCACCTGGAAAAACACTATCCCGCCGACAGTGCCAAAGGGCGTCTGCTCGAAGCGCTGCTGCGCTTGCTCGGTTGGGTCATGGCGTTGCTCGACACCGGTTATCACGGGCCGAAACTGCCGGTCGATATCCATGCTTCACATCAATCGCTGACCACCGCCGGGGTGGCGCTGTTCAATCAGCGTTATCCACAAGGCTTGCCTGAGGAGTGGGGCGGGCATGGGCCGGAAGAGGTCAACGGCGTGCGTTACTATTCCTGGTCAGGGACGTTGCAACCGGGCAAGACCGATCGTGGCGGCAATCTGTTCGACGGGACCAATCGCAGTTGTCGATTGTTTGCGAAAACCTTCGTCCGCGAGCCGGGGCAGTGCGACGGCATGGTCGGTCGCTACAGCTCGCATCTGGGCACGGTGATCGGTGATGACTACCCGCTGGATCACTTCGACATCGTCAACCAGTCGCTGGGGCTGGTCGGCGAAGGGGCAGATCCGGTGCGGTTGTTTGTCGAGCATGCGGCGCGGCTGGAGGCGGTGGGGTTATAGACGCGAGCAGCAAGATCAAAAGATCGCAGCCCTCGGCAGCTCCTGCCAAGATCAGGCAACGCCGATCCGGCGGCCCAGAACGGTCGTCCAGCGCTCCGACAAAACCACGCCGGCCAACGTCAACAACCCGCCCACCAGGTGATACATCGCCAGTTGCTCCTGCAACACCAGCGCGGCAATCAGCGCGGTGATCAACGGCAGCAGATTGAAAAACAATGTCGTCCGGCTCGGTCCCAGCCGCTGCACCGCCTGCATCCACGCCAGCGGCGCGACCATCGACGCGAGCAGGCAGGCATACAGCACCAGTGGAATATTTTGCAGGGTCAAACCGGTTTTCGGCGACATCGCATACAGTGGAAACAACACCACAATTGCCACCAGCACCTGCAAATACAGCAACACCAGCGGCGGCAAGCGCAGCTGCCATTTCTTCAGCAAGGTGCTGTAAACCGCGTAGGCCAGGGTGGCAATGAGCATCATTGCGTCACCCACATTGATCCCGTGTTGCAACAGCGCGCCAAGGCTGCCGGACGAGACCACCACCAGCACGCCGGCAAACGACAACACTGCACCGACCAGAGCGCCGGCGGTCAGGCGCTGGCCGAGGCTGATGATCGCCATGGCCAGCGACATCAATGGCATCAGCGACAGGATGATGCCCATGTTGGTCGCCGTGGTCAGCGTCGCGGCGAAGTAGGCGAGGCTCTGATACACCGCCATGCCCAATACGCCGAGGATGAAAATCCGCCACAGGTTCGGGCGGATCTGCGGCCAGTGCGCGATAACATGTTTCAGCATGAACGGCGTGAACAGCAGGCCGGCGAGCAGCCAGCGGTAAAAACCGATTTCGGCGGGGAAGATCGCCCCCACCGCGAGTTTGTTGATCACCGTGTTGCCGGCCCAGATGAAGATTGCCAGCAGCGGAAAAGCGTATTGCATGGGTTTGAAACCAGGACATTGATGGAGCGCAATTATCCCTTGTCTGGATGCACGCCTATACTTCGAAACAGACAACCTGCCTCTGAAACCGGACAGCATGAACAGTAAACACATCGATCTGCTGGATTTCAGCGAACTGCCGTCGGCGGTGTATTTCCGCTATGCCGATTTCAGCGCTCATGAATTCGCTGCGCCACACCGCCATCCATGGGGCACGCTGGAATACGCCGCGCACGGCGTGTTGCATATGGAGATCAATGGCAGTCGCTTCATGTCGCCGCCGCAATACGCGGTGTGGGTGCCGCCGCAGGTCGAGCACAGCTTCTACAGCCATCAACCGGTCAACTATCGCGCGGTGTGTCTTGACCCGCAGGTGTGCGCGCAATTGCCTGCGCGCGCCTGCACCTTGGCGATCAGCGACATTCTCAAGGCAATTCTCAAAGACTTCGCCGCCCGCGACGTGAAGATCCCCGAGCTCGATGCCGACCAGCGACTCGCGCAAGTGCTGGTCGATCAACTGCAACAGGCCCCGGTCCACGAATGTTATCTGCCGTACGCCAGCAGCCCCGGCTTGCTGGCGATTCTCGAAAGCCTGCAGGCTGAGCCGGGCAACAATCAGCCGCTGGCGCATTGGGCGCTGCAAGTGCACGTGAGCGAGCGCACGCTGGCCCGACAGTTTGTCCGCGAGCTGGGCATGAGTTTTGGCGAGTGGCGTCAGCGTCTGCGCTATCTCGCCGCGATCGAAGCGCTGGAGACCACGCGCAGCGTGCAGGAGATTGCCTTCGATCTCGGCTACAGCAGTGGCTCGGCGTTTATCGCCATGTTCGCCCGGCAATCCGGATGTACGCCGGAGCAATATCGGCGGCACAGTATTTTCTGACGGCTTTTGTTGTCGTTGGTCGTCCGCAAGTTTGCTTTGGAAGCTTTCCGCAAAGTGTTTTGGATGGACGCGTGCCAGCCTTCACAGTTAAAACGCCCAGCGCATTTCACTGGAAGTGCCAGCCATCGAGACGACGTTAGTTGATGTCGCGTCGATGAACACATGAATCCCTCTTTGGCATTGAAGCCGAGGATTACTCGACAAGGATGAACAATCATGCCCGTGCGGCCACCTGTTACCAGCACGCCTCGCCCCGATGGATCGACGACCGGCACCCGTCCGGTGGACGGTCCCGACATTCGCCCCGGGGATGGCGCCACCCCGCGCCCGGATGTCGATCCGCCCCGTATCGACGTTGACCCGCCGTCCGGCACAGGCCGGCCACTAACGCCGGAAATCGATGCCGGTGCGCCCGTTATCGAACCCGGCGCGATCGTGCCCGGGTCGCAAGTGACGATCACCGATACGCAACCAAGACCCACGGCGGGCCAGGGCACCGTGACTCCTGCGCCGTCGTCAGCAGCGGGACATTCATTGCACGATTATCTGATCAAGGTGCCCCGACTCCCTGCCGCTGATGCCAACGGGTTACGCACCTTGGGCGCGCGGCACTATGTCGACGTGGTGGGAGGGGTGGTGGCGGTCAGCAGGAATCCGGATACGGGTCTCTATTACGCCCGACGGTTGCGCGAAGCGTCTGCCACCGGCCCCTTGATGATGCGCGATGCGCAGCACAAACGCTGGGTCGAACAACAACCCTACGACTGGGATGAACCCACGCTGATCAGGCATTTGGGCGAGCAAGCGCAAGGTCTCGAGAGCTTCGCACGCACCATTCTCGCGGTCAGCGGCGTCGACGCCAACGCGGTGCGCCGGATGTATGCCAACAACGAACGCATCATTCCGTTGCTGCAGGACACCGTGGCGCGGTGGCGCCTCGACCGTGAAATCGCTGATCTTTCGGATCGGCCGGATGCGCATTCGAAAGAACCAGCCGACCCGCTAGCTCTGTTCGCCGAACGCTATCGCATTGCCACGCAGGCCCGGTCGGCACAGGCGCAAGTCATCCAGACGCGGCTGGCAGGGTTGCCAGACATCGTTGCGCAAGAACTGGCGGCGATTGCCACGCCCGCGGAATTACAACAGATCCAGTCTGGAACGGTTCCTGCGCGACTGGAGACGCTGGGGCAATGGGCGCTTCAAGACATTCGTCTGAGTCGCGCCTACGAAGGTTTGTATCTGAACTCGGTCAGCTCTGCCGATACGGCCAGGCTGATGCTGCACACACTGGACAGTCACTACGTTCTGGACTTCGCCGCCTGGATCGACATCCATGACGGTCGTTACGGCGGCAAGGTGCTGATTTCACTTGGCAGCCCTGATGCGATGATCCGCCATACGCTGGTGAAGACTGCAGCCGGCACCTATCAGGCCTTCGATGGCGAAGGAAAGCCGCTCAATCATGCCGAAGATTTCTACAACGCGATCATGTACACCCTCGGCGATGATGTCCGGCACGAGTTGAGCATCCCGGATGATGCGGGCGATGTCGGCGCAGACAAGCTGAGCAAATGGGTGCGCGAGAGGCCGATCCCGCGTTACCGCTTGCTCGACGTACTGCCTGAGCTGCCCGCAATCGATCTCGCCACTTTTGATCCGACAGTAATGCGGCTTCGCGCAGCGGCGCCCGATGTCGACGGTGAGCTGGTGCGGTTGCGGGCGATTGCCGATCAGTATTCCGAATTGATGGCAGTGGCGTTTCATCCAGACGTTCCCGAATCGCAGACTTATCACTTTTTGCGCGGCGTGAAGTTGCTGCACGAACACTTTGCCGATCAATGTGTTTTATCGGTGTACAAGGCGCTGATTGATGCCAACGTTAAAAGTTACGACGACAATCAACTTGTTGTGAACAGCATCGAGGCGCTTCCCGAGTTGCAGCAATTGCTGCCCGAGCGGTTCCGTCAATTGAGCGCGGAGCTGTTTTCCACTGAAGACATGGTCAGCCTGCCGGAACATGAGAGGCTGTTGGCAGCCAACGCCCGTAATTTGCGAGAAACCGGTCGGCACGAGGACTACGCTGCTTTGCAGCTTGCCGCCAGAGAAGGACGCGCAGCTCCCGATAAACTGTCCGAGCTTTACGATGAGTTCACCGATAACCGGGTGAAGGTGCGCAAACCAACGCTGGTCTCTGCGCAAGTCATGGACAATCTGCGAATGGCGCAACGGGCGGTACACCGGGCGAAGGAGTTGATACCGCTTTCGGGAAATCAGCTGGCCAGCATCATGGACAAGGGCGGTGCCGGTATTGCCAAGATCAAAGGGTTGCGAGGATTCAGTCTGCTAGACAGTGCAGCGGCAGCGCCGCTGAGCATCGCCGAAGCCGCCAAGGGGGCAATCGCAATCAAGGCCGGAAATTGTTCGGAAAACTCCAAAGTAGTGTTTTCCATTCTGGCCAGCGAGCCGCGTGTTTCAGCGATACATATTGTGCAGGCAACCCGTCTTGGGTCTCAGAGCGCTACTCAGGATCACCAGTTTGTGTTGATCGGCGATTTGAACGGCAAGCGATCGGAATTGGTGGTCGCCGATTCCTGGCCGGAGTTCCCCGTGGCGCACCTGGCAGATAACGGCATCTTCGATTTCAAGCTGCCGCCGATCATCTCTCTCAAGCCTGACGAAATCGATGCCGACTACGCTTTTATCCGCAACGTCCCGCCTGGACCTGCGCAATTACCCGAGGTCGACGAGGCCGCGACGGTGCAGCAGATCAAACGTAATCATCTGGATCGGACGGGTTATGCAGTGTTTGTGTCGGTGTTGGAGGTGGGGTCGACCTACATGACTCATGAGGAGGTACCTGTATCGTTTGAAAAATATGCCGACCCGGTCACCGAGCGCCGGCTCAGTGCCCTGGAGCGGCTCCGATCTGCTCTGGGCCCAAACTATCAGGCGCGCCGAGTGGTCATTTCGCTTGCGGGCTAGTAAAGGCTCGGGTAATAGCGGTCTGCTGCTAAGAGGAAGGTGTAACAGCTGTTGTCTACACTTTGCAGCGAGGCCGCATCGATCGGTGCGGCGACCAGGAGAACACTCCATGAAGATGTTGCGTGTGCCGTTGATGATGATGAGTCTACTGCTGTGTTCCCAAGGTTTCGCTGCCACGGCGCAACAGAACAAGATGACCACCTGCAATGCCGATGCGACCGCCAAAAGCCTCAAGGGCGATGAGCGCAAAACCTTCATGAGCACCTGCCTCAAGGCAACCCCTGCGGCCAACGACGGCAAGGCTCTGACCCCTCAGCAGCAGAAAATGACGACCTGCAACGCCGATGCGAAGACCCAGACGCTGACTGGCGATGCGCGCAAGGCGTTCATGAGTGAGTGCCTGAAGAAAAAATAAGATCAAGAGATCGCAGCCTTCGACAGCTCCTGCATAAGACCGCGATCCTGTAGGAGCTGCCGCAGGCTGCGATCTTTCGGCCCGACGCCGACCCGGGGTCTGCGCTCGCTTCGGCGCCGGATCGCTGGCAGACTGCCCATCCTTTTACGCCGTTCGTTTTGAGGCTGTATGCCAACGTTTTCTGAGCGTCATGTTGTGTTCTGGGTCAGTTGCATCATCATTTTCGGCGGATTGCTCCTGGTGCTGCCGCTGCGCTTGCTTCCGAGCCTGCTGGCCGGGTTGTTGGTGTTCGAGCTGGTCAACATGCTCACCCCGCAACTGCAACGGCTGATCGAGGGCCGTCGCGCGCGGTGGCTGGCGGTGGCGTTGCTGGGCACGCTGGTAGTCAGTGTGCTGGCGTTGCTTTTCGCCGGTGCCATCAGCTTTCTCCTGCATGAAGCGGAAAATCCCGGGGCTTCGCTCGATAAATTCATGGGCGTGGTCGATCGCGCGCGCGGGCAACTGCCGCCGTTCATCGATGCTTATTTACCGGCCAGTGCGGCGGAATTTCGCGTGGCAATCGGCGAGTGGATGAGCAAACACTTGTCGGACCTGCAACTGGTCGGCAAGGACGCAGCGCACATGTTCGTGACGCTGCTGATCGGCATGGTGCTCGGCGCGATCATCGCCTTGCAGCGCATTCCTGACGTCACCAAGCGCAAGCCGTTGGCCGCAGCGTTGTTCGACCGCTTGCATCTGCTGGTGCAGGCGTTCCGTAACATCGTGTTCGCGCAAATCAAGATTTCGCTGCTCAATACCTTCTTCACCGGGATCTTCCTCGCGGTGATCCTGCCGATGTTCGGCATCAAGCTGCCGCTGACCAAAACCCTGATCGTGCTGACCTTCCTGCTCGGCCTGCTGCCAGTGATCGGCAACCTGATGTCGAACACGCTGATCACCATCGTAGGTTTGTCGCTCTCGATCTGGGTGGCGATCGCGGCGCTCGGTTACCTGATCTTCATCCACAAGCTCGAATACTTCCTCAACGCGCGGATTGTTGGCGGGCAGATCAGTGCCAAGTCGTGGGAGTTGCTGTTGGCGATGCTGGTGTTCGAAGCCGCGTTCGGCCTGCCGGGGGTGGTGGCGGGGCCGATTTATTACGCGTATCTGAAGAGCGAGTTGAAGCTGGGCGGGATGGTTTAGAAGCAGCTTCGAGCTGCAAGCTTCAAGCTGCAAGTAAAAAGCAGAAGCAAGAGCCGCAGTGGCTTTCGCTTTTGCTCTTACTTGCAGCTTGCAGCTTAAAACTTGCAGCTGCTAATAAACGCCATAGCGCTTCATCGCTTCAATCGCCAAACCGCTACCAATGCTGCCAAAGATATTGCCTTCGACATGCCGCGCCTTCGGCAGCATCGCCGAGACGCTGTTGCGCAGCGCCGGGATCCCGCTCGAGCCGCCGGTGAAAAACACTGTATCGACCTGATCCACTGCCACGCCGGCATCGTTCAACAACTGCGTGACGCTGCCGCGTACCCGTTCCAGCAGTGCATCGATGGCCGATTCAAACAGCGCACGGGTCAGTTCCACGCTCAGCCCGGCCTCGATGCGATCGAGCGGCACATGGCGGCTGTCGGTATGGGTCAGCTGAATCTTGGTTTCTTCGACTTCCATCGCCAGCCAGTGCCCGGCGCGTTGTTCGATCAATTTGAACAGGCGATCGATACCGCCGGTGTCCTCGATGTCGTAACGCATACTGGCCAGCGCCAGGCTGGTTTTCTGCGAGTACACCGAGTTGATGGTGTGCCAGGTCGCCAGATTCATGTGGTGACTGGTCGGCATGTACGCGCCGCTTTTCATGCGGCTGCCGTAACCGAACAGCGGCATCAGGCCTTGCAGGCTGAGCTGTTTGTCGAAGTCAGTCCCGCCGATGTGCACGCCGCCGGTGGCGAGGATATCGTCGTGACGGTTATCGAAGCCGCGCCGCTCAGGCGACAGGCGCACCAGCGAGAAGTCCGAAGTACCACCGCCAATGTCGACGATCAGCACCAGCTCTTCTTTCTCGATTGTCGACTCATAGTCGAATGCCGCCGCGATCGGTTCGTACTGGAAAGACACCTCTTTGAAGCCGATCTTGCGCGCGACCTCGACCAGAGTGTCTTCAGCTTCCTGGTCCGCCAACGGATCGTCATCGACGAAAAACACCGGGCGCCCGAGTACCACTTGCTCGAATTCCCGACCAGCGGCGGTTTCGGCGCGGCTTTTCAATTGGCCGATGAACAAGCCGAGCAGATCCTTGAACGGCATCGCCGTGCCAAGAACGCTGGTGTCGTGCTTGATCAGCTTGGAACCGAGCAGGCTTTTCAGCGAGCGCATCAGCCGGCCTTCGTAGCCTTCCAGATACTCGTGCAGCGCCAGACGTCCGTACACCGGGCGACGTTCCTCGATGTTGAAGAAGACCACCGACGGCAGGGTGATCTTGTCGTCTTCCAGCGCGATCATGGTGTCCATGCCGGGGCGCAGCCAGCCGACGGTGGAGTTGGACGTGCCGAAGTCGATGCCGCAGGCACGGGCTGGAGAGGCGTCTTTCATGTCTTTCGGTTCCGGTCAAAAAAACGGCCGCGCAGTGTATGTCAGTGCGCGCCAGATTCGAAGGCCGGTCATCTGCTATTTCACGGCTAAACTGCCTTGAAACCTCAAGCTTTGCCCCAAACTTGCTGGCATGGGCCGGCAGAACCACCGGCGGTCGCAAGAACCGCCGTCCACTGCCGATAAACTTCTGCAGCGCCACCCGGTCACAACCTTGAGATCGGTCAACCCGGCACGCGCGAATCAGCGCATGCTGGCATCGGCGCGAAATCGATAACGGATGGTGATTCCTTCGATGGACTTCAAAGACTATTACAAGATACTCGGCGTGGAGCCGACAGCGGACGACAAGGCAATCAAGGCTGCCTATCGCAAGCTGGCGCGCAAATACCACCCCGATGTCAGCAAGGAAAAAGACGCCGAGGCCAAATTCAAAGATGCTTCGGAAGCCTATGAAGCGCTGAAAAGCGCCGACAAACGCGCCGAGTACGACGACTTGCGTCGTTATGGCCAGCACGGTCAGCCGTTCCAGGGCCCACCGGGCTGGCAGAGCCGTGGCGGCTTTGGCGGCGGCGGTGGCGACACTGGCGACTTCTCGGACTTTTTCAGTTCGATCTTCGGCAATCGCGGCCCCGGTTTCGGTGGCGCGGAAGGCCGGCAATCACGCGGACGTCGAGGGCAAGACGTGGAAATGGAACTACCGGTCTTCCTCGAAGAAACGCTGGCGAACGAGTCGAAAAAGGTCACCTTCCAGGTGCCGCAATACAACGCCAACGGCCAGCATGTCAGCAACACCAGCAAGAGCCTGAACGTGAAGATTCCGGCCGGTGTGGCCGACGGCGAGCGCATTCGCCTCAAAGGCCAGGGCGCGCCGGGTGTCGGTGGCGGCGCGAATGGCGATCTGTACCTGACCATTCGTTTCGCGCCGCACCCGAAATTCGATGTAGAGGGCGAAAACCTGATCATCACCTTGCCTCTGGCCCCGTGGGAATTGGCGCTGGGTGCTGAAGTGGCGGTGCCGACCCTGACCGGCAAGATCAATCTCAAGGTGCCTGCCGGTAGCCAGAACGGCCAGCGCATGCGCGCCAAAGGCCACGGCCTGAAGAACAAGGCCGGTGAGCGCGGGTATCTGTTTGTGCAGCTCAAAGCGGTGATGCCGAAAGCGTCCGACGATGAGGTCAAGGCGCTGTGGCAGGAACTGGCGAAGAAGGCCGCCTTCAACCCGCGCGAAAACTTCTGAATCTGACGACGGAGTAGCCGATCATGAGCAGCCCCCTGATCGTTCAACTGGACCTGGCAGAATTCTGTGAGGCGGCCGATTTGTCGGACGTCTACGTGATCGAAATCGTCGAGCACGGCATCCTCGAACCTCAGGGCGCGCAGCCCCGGGAATGGCGCTTCACCGATTACGAACTGGCCCTGGCCAAACGCGCCGCCAAGCTGCGGCGCGATCTTGAGCTGGAGTGGGAAGGCGTCGCCCTGGCGCTTGACCTGCTCGAAGAAGTTCAAGCGTTGCGCGCGGAAAACCGCATGCTTCGCCAGCGTCTGGGTCGCCTGCTGGACTGATTGCGCCGAGACACAATGGCCGAAGTTGCGGGCGGTACATAGTTGTTTTCGGCAACGTGATAATCGCCCGATCAACGCCGGTTTTCTGCGCTTTTACAGCGGGATTTTGGTTTTTTGTTTGTTGCCCGAATCAGTAGCCTTAAGGCTGGTTTGCTGACAAGGAGTGACAGACCTCATGGCTTTGATTTCCACATTAACGTCGACCCCCAAAGGGGTTCACTACGAGCGGATCAAAACGTTGATCCCCGACGCCATCAAAGACGCGCCGCCGCAGCGGCTCAAGTCTCTGAAAGATTCGCTGACCATCCCCTACACGTTCCAGACATTGCCCGCGACGGATCATCGGCAACTCAAGGCATCGATTCGCGAGCATTGGCAGTTGCAGCAAACGCTGGATACAACGCTCAACGCGCTGCAACAGGACATCGAGGCATTCGCCCGGCCAGTGTTGGTCCAGGCGCTGAAAGACCGCTTTGCCGTGGATCTGGATGTCGACGCCGCAGTGCTCACCCTGTATGCGCCCGAAACGCTCATATTCGGCATTGATCGCAACGCATCCCGCGTCCGCCATGCGACATTGCTAGCGGCAGCCTTGCATAACTTCGAAGAAGCGGAGACCCGTGAAAACGCCTTCCGCAGCGGCTCCGGGATTTTCACCACGGATTTGAACGGCACCCCCCGCCGGCATGCAATCACCGTCGAGCAGTTCACCGCACTGTGCCGCTCGCTGGATCTCGGCGCGCAATACCAGACGCATCTCAAAGCGCTGCTCACACCTGCCGATCCCGCTCAAGGCAAAGCCCTGCAGTCACAGTCGGTCGCTGTCGAGAAGTCCGGCCTGCAAGTGGCGGCGCTGATTGCCCGGGCTACCGCCGACATCAGCCAGCACGGCCAATCGGTCATCAACAGCCTGCTCAATGGCGAAAAAAACGTCAGGTTGCACGGCCTGCCAGTGGCAGCGCATCGCTTGAGGTTATTCGGTCTGAAGCTGTCGGGGATTGTGCTGTTCAGTGCAGTTGCGCAGAAGACCCTGATCCAGCGGTTGCTCGCCACGTTTCTCCCCAAAGAGCTTCAATTCCTGCATGAGTGGTCGCGGCGCATCCCTGGCATGAACGACAGCCTCTACGAGAAATACAAACTGGTCAGCGATGTCTTCGCCAATGGCCCGAGCGCTGTCACCGAAGAACAATCGCGGCGCAATGATTTCTACGACCAAAGCCGTTTGGTGGGGCCGGTGATCGTATACATCCCGGACGATCCGCAGCATCCGCTCAAGGAATATGCCTCGCTGACCGCCTTTATGAAAGTGTTGATCAGCCAGCTTCGGGAGACGTCCTACCAACAGTTTTTCAGCCGCTTCGTCGCACAAAAAGACCGGCCGCTGTTCTTTCGACGCGTCAATGAACGCTTGCGGGAAATTACCTGGCAGCAGCGCGAGCCGTTGAGCATGGGGCCGTGGTGGCGGGAAACCGCAGTGGAAAACCCCAACGCGGAACCTGTCACCGTGCCGATCAGCGGCAACGTGTGGGAACAGCTCTATCGGCAAAAACGTGACAAGGCGATCAGCGACGCGCGTTTGATCGCAGTGCCCACCGGCGACGAAGATGCCAAAGCGCGCTGGAAGCGTCTGGTCAGTTATCTGGACATCGGCTGGAACATCTTCAACTTCGCGGTAATGCTGGTGCCTGGCATGGGTGAGGTGATGCTCGGCGTCATGGTGGCGCAGTTGGTGGCGGATGCCCTTGAGGGCATTGAGGACTGGAGCAAAGGCGACAGGGATGAGGCGTCGGCGCACTTCAACAGCGTCATTCTCAACTTCGCCCAACTGGCATTGATGAGTGTAGGGCATGTGCTGCCCAAGGGCGCGGTGCCGGTCAAGCCGTCGCCGTTTGTCGACGGTTTGCAACCGGTCACGATGGCGGATGGCGCGACCAAATTGTGGAACCCCGATCTCGCCCCCTACGAGCACGACGTTTCATTGTCCACAGGCTCGAAACCTGACGCCCTCGGCCTGCATCAGCATGGCGGCAAGCAAGTATTGCGCGTGGAAGACAAGCACTATGTCGTTGAACAGAATGCACAAAATGGTCGTCATCAGATTCAGCATCCCACCCGGGCCGGAGCCTATGCGCCGACCGTCGAACACAACGGCGCCGGCGCCTGGAAAACCGAACTTGACCGGCCGATGGGGTGGGACAAGACGCGACTGATGCGGCGCCTCAATCCACAGTCAGCAGCGCTCAGTGATACCTGCATCGAGCAGGTCATGACCGTCAGTGGCGTCGATGAAAACGCTTTGCGCCGGCTGCACGTCGAACATGAAATGCCGCCGCCGATGTTGCTCGACACCCTCAAGCGCTTCGAAATTCATGCCCGCATCGGACAGCTGGAGCAACAGATTCTGGACGGTGCAATTGACGAGGGATTGGCCGGGTATTTGCCCTCACTGATGACCGAGCTGCCACGCTGGCCGGAGTCTCGGGCAATCGAACTGGCCGATCCGCTGCCCGGCGGGCGGCAGTCGGTCAAATACGGTTTTGCCGAGGCCACGCCTGAACACACGCTGACCGTGACCCCGAATCAGCTGCAAAGCGGCAAGCTGGAAAGCCTGTTGCTCGATGCGCTGGATGACAAGGAAATCGAGGAGCTGCTGGGCAAGTCAATGTCCAGCGACAAGAACATCCGTCATGCAGCGTTGCGTGACGCGCTGGCGAAACAGGCGCGCAAGAGCCGGAAAAAGCTGTTCGAATCGCAATACACAGGTGTGCAAAGGCATGCCGATGCGCGGGTGGGCAGGCTGCAAAGTGACTTCCCCGACCTGCCGACCGGTGTCATCGAAGACCTGCTGAAGAACGCCGACCCTGAGGATTTGCGTTTCCTCAAGGAAAAGGACCGGTTGCCCTTGCGCCTGCGCGAGCAGGTCAAAGCGGCCCGCCGACGAGTGCGGGTCAGCCGTGCGTACGAAGGCCTTTATCTTGAACAAATGGAAAATGCCGACACCCGCCGTCTGGCATTGTCATCGTGCAGCGAGTTGCCAGGCTGGTCATCCTCGGTGCGGATCGAAATCCGTGAGTTGGGTTTCAATGGCGACTTGAACGCGAGCATCGGTGCGCAGGATGCGCCGATTCGCAAGGTCCTGGTGCTCGACGAAGACGGTCGCTACAACGCCCGGGATGCACAGGGCCTGCATTTGCACGGTGCGGATGATTTTTACAACTCGCTGCTGCGGGCCTTGCCTGATGCCCAGCGCCAGGCGTTGGGGTACGACATTTTCGAAGGCGAGCGTTTACGCCGCGCGATTTTGCACAAGCCCATGGCCCGCGAGTCGTTCGCGCCAGTGTTGCTGGATTACCCGCTGCGCAAACCCGCCTACGATCCCTACGCAATGAAGCTGCGCGGCGGCATGCAAGGCTATATTCAACCGTCGACGCACTCGAGTGAGCTGAAGCTGCGTGTGCAATGGCTTTACCCCACCATCGACGATGCTCAGATCGAGACGTTGCTCGACGGGTTCGGCGCGCCGAATGCAGCCACGCGGGTGCAGGAACTGGAGCAGGAGTTCGAGCACCTCGACCGCTCGCTGCGCAACTGGCTCAACCAGCCGACTCGCGCGCTGAGCTTCAGCCCGGAAGGCGCTGCCGAACTGGCCAACCGCAACAAGGTTTACGAGGCCATTCGACAATGCTGGCGTCGTACCGGCCCGGAAGGCATCGACGTGCCTGGTATCACCCGGCCGCAGGCGTTGGTCCTGGATAACCTGCCCATGGCCGAGCTGTTGCCCGGCATGCCACCGCTGGTGGCCAACTTCGACCACGTGACGATGCTGAGTCTGGGCAACTGCGGTCTGCGCCTCGATCAGCAATATTTTCTCACGGCGTTTTCAAACCTGCGGCGCTTGAGCCTGTTCGGTAACCGCTTGAGCGCATTTCCACCGCTGATCAGCGACATGAAACATCTCGCAGAATTGCTGCTGTACGACAACCAGATCGTGCTGGATGACGCAGCGGTTGCGCGTCTGCGCACCATGAAGCACCTGCGCGGCTTGAAGATGGATCGCAACCCCCTGGGCCAGGTGCCGGACGTCAGCCAGATGCCTGATTTGCTGATCCTTACGCTCAACGATGCCGGGATCGATCGCTGGCCGGTGGGCACGTTTGCCACTTCGCGCCCGCGCAATTTTTACCTGGACCTGCGCAACAACCGTATCCGGCAACTTCCCACCGTAGCGCCGGGTACCGCGAGCGCCGAAGTGATTGCCCGCACCAACATCAGTCGCACGCCGCCGTGGCTGTCCTCGGCGAATCTGGAACGGTTGCAGCAATACATCGAGTCGGTCGGGCTCGATCCTGAACGCAGTTATCCACCCCAGGGCATGGCCGACAATGTGGTCTGGGCGGAGGGTCTGGACCAGGCTGAGTGGAATGCGCGCCAATCGATCTGGAATGCTGTGGAGGACGAATTCAATTCCGAAGGCTTCTTCAATGAAATAAGAAAACTCACCGAATCCGCTGACTTCAGGTCGAACGTGCCGGCGTATCGAGTGGACCTGACCGCCAAGGTCTGGCGCATGCTCAGTGCGATGGAAGAGAACAGTGCGCTACGTGAGGAAATCTTTGCCGAAGCGCAGGTGCCGACGTCCTGTGGCGATGCCGGCGCGCAGTTTTTCAATGCGATGGGGGTGAAAGTTCTGCTTCACGAGGTACGTTCTCTGGCACGACTGGATCTGGTCGAGGCGGAGCTGGCAGCCTTGGCGCGCGGCAAGTCGCGGCTCGATGAACTCGGCAACATTGCGCGTCGGCGCGTCGCCGAGCGACTGGCGGCGGGGGAGACGTTTCGTCGCGTGGTGGATGGGAGGGTTGTCGGCACTATTGATGAAGTCGAGGTGCATCTGGCCTACATGACCGATCTTGCCGAACGGCTGGATCTGCCTTGGCAGTCGCGGGGCATGCTGTTCAGGAAACTGGCCGGTGTCACCGAACAAATGATCGAAGAGGCGTATCAGCGGGTGATCGCTCTGGAGGAGGGCGAGTTGCTGGCGCCGTTGCTGCTGGAGCAGCCATTCTGGCGAACCTTTGTGGAGAAAACCTACAGCGATGAACTGGGCGTGCTGCTCGAAGGCCTTGCTGGCGCGGACGATGTCACGCAGTTCGAGGCGTACCGCAAACGTCTGCAAGAGCTGACTCAACAGGCCATCGACCGGGCGAAACTGCAACGGGTCGATTTGCCGTTTGAAGTTGAGACTGATGCCACGACCTGACTAATGAAAAGGGCCCTGCGAAGGGCCCTTTTCGGTTAGAACAGAAAATAGCGCTGCGCCATCGGCAGCGTTTCCGCCGGCTCGCACCACAGCAACACGCCGTCGGCCTTGACCTGATAGGTCTGCGGGTCGACGTCAATGTTCGGCAGATAATCGTTGTGAATCAGATCGGTTTTCTGCACATCGCGGCAGCCTTTGACGACGCCGATTTTTTTCTTCAAACCCAACGCCTCCGGCAACCCGGCGTCCTGCGCCGCCTGACTGATGAAGGTCAGGCTGGTGGCATGCAGCGAGCCGCCGTAGCTGGCGAACATCGGGCGGTAATGCACCGGTTGTGGCGTCGGAATCGAAGCGTTGGCATCGCCCATCAGGCTCGCCGCAATCGCGCCGCCCTTGAGAATCAGTGTCGGTTTCACGCCGAAAAACGCTGGGCGCCAGAGCACCAGATCGGCCCATTTGCCGACCTCCACCGAACCGACTTCATGGCTGATGCCGTGAGTGATCGCCGGGTTGATCGTGTACTTGGCGATGTAGCGTTTGGCGCGGAAGTTGTCGTTGCCTTCGCCATCCTGGGGCAGCGGGCCGCGCTGTTTTTTCATCTTGTCGGCGGTTTGCCAGGTGCGCGTAATGACTTCGCCGACGCGGCCCATGGCCTGGCTGTCGGAGCTGATCATCGAGAACGCGCCGAGGTCATGGAGAATGTCTTCGGCGGCAATCGTTTCGCGGCGGATGCGGCTTTCGGCGAACGCGACGTCTTCGGCAATGCTCGGGTCGAGGTGGTGGCAGACCATGAGCATGTCGAGGTGTTCGTCGATGGTGTTGCGAGTGAACGGCCGGGTCGGGTTGGTCGAACTCGGCAGCACGTTGGGGAAGCCGCAAGCCTTGATGATGTCCGGCGCGTGGCCGCCACCGGCACCTTCGGTGTGATAGGTGTGGATGGTGCGGCCCTTGAATGCGCCGAGGGTGGTTTCGACGAATCCGGATTCGTTGAGGGTGTCGGTGTGGATCGCCACCTGCACGTCGAACTGATCGGCGACGCTCAGGCAGTTATCGATGCTTGCCGGGGTGGTGCCCCAGTCTTCGTGCAACTTGAGGCCGATGGCGCCGGCCTTGACCTGCTCGATCAGCGGCTCCGGAAGGCTGGCGTTGCCCTTGCCGGTCAGACCGATGTTCATCGGGAAGGCATCGGCGGCCTGGAGCATGCGCGCCAGATGCCATGGCCCGGAGGTGCAAGTGGTGGCGTTGGTACCGGTGGCCGGGCCGGTGCCGCCGCCGATCATGGTGGTGACACCGCTCATCAGTGCTTCTTCGATCTGCTGCGGGCAAATGAAATGGATGTGCGTGTCGATGCCGCCGGCGGTGAGGATCATGCCTTCGCCGGCGATCACTTCAGTGCCAGCGCCGATGGCGATGGTGACGTTGGGCTGCACGTCCGGATTGCCGGCCTTGCCAATCGCGGCGATGCGCCCGTCCTTGAGGCCGACGTCGGCTTTGACGATGCCCCAATGATCGATGATCAGCGCGTTGGTGATCAGTGTGTCGACGACTTCGGCGGCCAATAGTTGGCTTTGGCCCTGGCCATCGCGGATGACTTTGCCGCCACCGAACTTCACTTCTTCGCCGTAAGTGGTGAAGTCTCTTTCGACTTCGATCCACAACTCGGTGTCGGCCAGGCGCACCTTGTCGCCGACGGTGGGGCCGAACATATCGGCGTAGGCGCTTCTGGAAATTTTCATGTGCTTGCCTTGAGATTCAATTGGTTTTGAGACCGCTCGCATTACTCGCTATCGCAGCCTCGCTGCGCTCGACAGCTCCTACAGTCAGTGATCGGCTCAAGACCGCATGGCATTGGTAGGAGCTGCCGAAGGCTGCGATCTTTTCGGGGCTTGCCGATATCAGTCGAGTTCGCCCATGACTCTGCCGGCAAAGCCGAACACCCGGCGATGTCCGGCGTAATCCACCAGTTCGACCTCACGACTCTGCCCCGGCTCAAAGCGCACTGCCGTGCCGGCGGGGATGTTCAGACGCATGCCACGGCTGGCCGCGCGATCAAAGGTCAGCGCATCGTTGGTCTCGAAAAAGTGATAGTGCGAACCCACCTGAATCGGTCGATCGCCGCTGTTGGCGACTTTCACGCTGATGGTGCGGCGACCGACATTGAGTTCAATGTCGCCGGGCTGGATCTGATACTCGCCAGGAATCATCACTGGGCTCCTTGCAGGACTTTGTAATAGAGAGCGGTCGGGCGATAGATGCCGTTCGGGTCGCAGGCGTAATCGGGAATTTCCCCGGCTCGGACGTAGCCCAGAGCCTTGTAGAAATCTTCGGCGGGCGAGCCGGCCTCGGTGTCGAGGTAGAGCATGCCGCGCTTGTGTTTGGGCGCTTCGAGTTCCAGCGCCTGCATGAGCTGCTGACCGAGGCCGCGCCGCCGGGCGTTTTCGCGCACCAACAGCTTCTGCACTTCGGCGCGGTTCAGACCGTTGGCCTTTTGACACAGGCCGAGTTGCACACTGGCCAGCACTTGCTCGTCCTTCACAACCACCCAAAGCAATGTGCTGCCCGCGTTGACGTTGTGCTGGACTTCGTCGAAATAAGCGCGCGCCTGCGTTGCATCGAGGTTGGCCATGAAGCCGACGCTGGCGCCGTAACCCACGGCGTCCAGCAACAGATCGATCAGGCCCTGACGATAGTGCGCAAAACTTTCAGCATTGACGCGGCGCAGTTGGGCGGCGTTCATCGGTTCACTCCTTGGGGGCGTCCGGTGGCGGGGCGCCAGGATTGAGGGTCAGTTGCATGAAGGTCAGGTCGAGCCAGCGGCCGAACTTGGTGCCGACCTGGGGCATCTGCCCGGTGATGCTGAAACCGGCGCGTTCATGCAGGCGGATCGAGGCGGCGTTGCCACTTTCGATGGCGGCGACCATGACGTGTTTGCCACAGGTTTTCGCTCGCTCGATCAGCGCGTTCATCAATTGCGGGCCGAGGCCGTTGCCGCGCTGGTCACTGCGTACGTACACCGAATGCTCGACGGTGTGACGGAAACCGTCGAAGGGCCGCCAGTCACCGAACGAAGCGTAGCCGAGAACATCGTTGGTGCCGTCGACGATCACCAGAATCGGATACGCCTGAGCCTGACGCGCGCTGAACCACGCCTGACGGTTGCCCAGGTCGACGGCTTGTTCGTTCCAGATCGCGGTGGTGTTGAGCACGGCGTCGTTGTAAATGTCGCGGATCGCCGGCAGATCGGTCTGGCTTGCATCGCGAATGCTGTAAGTCATGGCGCGGCCTCAGACGATCGGCTGGTGAACAGTGACCAGTTTGGTGCCGTCGGGGAACGTCGCCTCGACCTGGATTTCCGGAATCATTTCCGGAATGCCTTCCATCACTTGCTCGCGACTGAGCAGGGTGGTGCCGAAGTGCATCAGCTCGGCCACGGTCTGGCCGTCGCGCGCGCCTTCGAGCAGCGCCGCAGAGATATAAGCCATGGCTTCCGGGTAATTGAGCTTCACGCCGCGGGCCAAGCGCCGCTCGGCAACGAGGCCGGCGGTGAAGATCAGCAGCTTGTCTTTTTCGCGTGGGGTCAGGTCCATTGTTGCAATCCAAATCGGCAGTTGAGAATTAAGTCGTACACCCTGTAGGAGCTGCCGCAGGCTGCGATCTTTTGATCTTGCTTGAAAAAATCAACATCAAAAGATCGCAGCCTGCGGCAGCTCCTACAGGGGATCGCATTCAGGTGTTCCAGATTCGCGGTGGCTGGGCTTCGCGGTCTAGCAGAGCCGGGCGTAACAAACGCCATAGTTCGATGAGCCAGGCGCGCGCCTGCAACGCTTCGCTGGCCAGACAACGGGCCACCACCAGCCCCGGCAACTGGGTCAGATCCCCGCGCACTTCATGCCCCAGCGAGCGGCAGCGCTCGAGCAACTCGGCGTCAATCTCGCCGCTCACCAGCAATGTCGCAAACACCGGATTGCCATCCAGGCCGATCGGCGAATCGAGCAGACCATCGTTACCGACAATGCGCTGGCGTTCATGCCAGAGCAATCGCCCGTCGCGACGAATGTCCAGTTGCGCCTGAAAATGCCCAAGGTCGAAACGTTCACCGCTGGCCGGGCGACCCAGCGCGACCACGTCCCAGTAGAACAGCCGTGCATCGCCTTCAAGCTCGATCGTCGTGGTCAGTTCAGCCTGCGCGGCGCTGTAGACGATGGTCTCCTGCGGCAGCCATTCCAGCGTCGCGCCGGCAGCGACTTTCAAGTCGAGCTTTTGATAAGCCGGGCCACCCGCGCGATACCACTTGGCCGCGCCGGGGCTGGTGATCTGCGCCCAGGCGTTCTGTTCGACGCGCACGCTGATGTCCAGCCGATCGCCGCCGGCAATCCCGCCCGGCGGATGGACGATGATGTGTTGGCAGACCTCGGGGCCTTCGGCATACAGATGTTTTTGTACCCGCAGCGGGCCGAGATGACGGCGCATGACCGGCCGCGTGCAATCGCCGAAACGCGCGTAAGCGAGTTCCAGCGCGGCGTGCCAGCTCGGGGTAAACAGGGCAGGTGCAACAATCGAATTCATGGTTTGTGATTATCGTTAGGAAGCTACAGATTAGACCGTCGCGTTAGATCGTGACCAGCCCGCGCACACCTTCGGCCTCCATATTTTCACCGCGACCTTGCTGGACGATCTCGCCGCGGGACATCACCAGGTATTGATCGGCCAGTTCGGCGGCGAAATCGTAGAACTGCTCGACCAGCAGAATCGCCATATCGCCGCGCGCCGCGAGTTTTTTGATCACCGCGCCGATTTCCTTGATCACCGACGGTTGAATGCCTTCGGTAGGCTCATCAAGAATCAGCAAACGCGGACGACTGGCCAATGCGCGACCAATCGCCAACTGCTGTTGCTGACCGCCGGAGAGATCGCCGCCGCGACGCTGCTTCATTTGTAGCAGCACCGGGAACAATTCATAAATGAAACCTGGGACTTCTTTGGCTTCACTGCCAGGAAACCGCGACAGGCCCATCAACAGATTTTCCTCAACGGTCAGGCGGCCGAAGATTTCCCGTCCCTGCGGCACGTAGGCGATGCCGGCATGCACACGCTGGTGCGGCTTGAACGTGGTGATCGGTTTGCCTTCCCAGTTCACTGCGCCTTCTTTGGCCGGCAGCAGGCCCATCAGGCATTTGAGCAGGGTGGTTTTGCCGACGCCGTTACGGCCAAGCAGACAGGTGACTTCGCCGACTTTCACGTCGAACGAGAGGCCGCGCAGGATGTGGCTACCGCCGTAGTACTGGTGCAGCTTGTCGACTTGCAGCATTTTTCAAAATCTCCTGAAATTCCTGTAGGAGCTGCCGAAGGCTGCGATCTTTTGATCTTTTATTTGAAGGGCAAGATCAAAGGATCGCAGCCTTCGGCAGCTCCTACACAGGGCAAAATCCTCAGCGGCCGAGGTAGACCTCGATCACCCGCTCGTTTTCCTGCACTTGCTCAAGCGAGCCTTCCGCCAAAACGCTGCCCTGATGCAACACGGTCACATGGTCGGCAATCGAGCCGACGAAGCCCATGTCATGCTCCACCACCATCAGCGAATGCTTGCCCGCCAGGCTCTTGAACAGTTCAGCGGTGAACTCGGTTTCCGCATCGGTCATCCCCGCCACCGGCTCATCGAGCAGCAGCAATTGCGGGTCCTGCATCAACAGCATGCCGATCTCGAGGAATTGCTTCTGCCCGTGGGACAACAACCCCGCCGGGCGATTGACCGAGGTGGTCAGGCGGATCGTCTCCAGCACTTCGCTGATGCGGTCCTTCTGTTCGCCACTCAGGCGCGCACGCAAACTGGCCCACACGGACTTGTCGGTCTTCTGCGCCAGCTCGAGGTTTTCAGATACGCTCAGCGCCTCGAACACCGTCGGCTTCTGAAACTTGCGGCCGATGCCGGACTGGGCAATCTGCACTTCGCTCATCTGCGTCAAGTCGAGGGTTTCGCCGAACCAGGCCTTGCCATGACTCGGGCGCGTCTTGCCGGTGATCACGTCCATCAGCGTGGTTTTACCGGCGCCGTTGGGGCCGATGATGCAGCGCAGTTCGCCGACGCCGATGTACAGGTTGAGATTGTTCAACGCACGAAAGCCATCGAAGCTGACGCTGATATCTTCCAGCGTGAGGATGGTGCCGTGACGGGTGTCGAGACCCGGGCCGACGCGTTGGCCGAGGCCGATCGAGTCGCGGCTGGTGCCGGCGTCCTTGTTCGGCTCGACTGGAAAAAAGGCCGGTTCCAACATGAATTCAGCACTTGCCGTGACTCTCATTGTTCACCTCGTTTTTTCAGCAGACCGATCACGCCTTTGGGCAAGTACAGCGTCACGACGATGAACAGCGCGCCGAGGAAGAACAGCCAGTATTCCGGGAAGGCCACGGTGAACCAGCTCTTCATGCCGTTGACCACGCCGGCGCCGAGCAACGGGCCGATCAAGGTTCCGCGACCGCCGAGGGCGACCCACACAGCCGCTTCGATGGAATTGGTTGGCGACATTTCGCTCGGATTGATGATCCCGACTTGCGGCACATAAAGCGCCCCGGCGAGGCCGCACAGCACTGCGCTCAAAACCCATACAAACAGCTTGAAACCGCGCGGGTCGTAGCCGCAGAACATCAAACGATTTTCCGCATCGCGCAACGCCGTCAGCACGCGACCAAACTTGCTCTGCGCCAGGCGCCAGCCGATGAACAGACTCGTCACCAGCAACAACACCGTGGCCAGGAACAGCACCGCGCGGGTACCCGGTTCAGTAATGCCGAAACCGAGAATCGTGCGGAAGTTGGTGAAGCCGTTGTTGCCGCCAAACCCGGTCTCGTTGCGGAAGAACAGGAGCATGCCGGCGAACGTCAGGGCCTGGGTCATGATCGAGAAATACACGCCTTTTATCCGCGAACGGAAGGCGAAGAAACCGAACACCAGCGCCAGCAACCCCGGCGCCAACACCACCAGACACATCGCCCAGAGGAAACTGCTGGTGCCGGTCCAGTACCACGGCAATTCACTCCACGACAGGAAGGTCATGAATGCCGGCAGACCATCGCCGGCTGCCTGACGCATCAGGTACATGCCCATCGCATAACCGCCGAGGGCGAAGAACAGACCGTGGCCCAGCGACAGCAGACCGGCGTAACCCCAGACCAGGTCCAGCGCCAACGCAACGATGGCGTAGCAGAGAATTTTGCCGACCAGCGTCAGGGTGTACGCCGAGATGTGCAGCGCGTTGTCCGGCGCCAACAACGACAGCAGCGGCAGGGCGATCAGCAACGCGAGGATCACCGCGCCGACAGCCATCGAGACTTTCGGTCCGGCCTTTTGTGTAGCGGTCACGAGCAGAGGCTGGTTCATCAGTCGATCACCCGTCCTTTCAGTGCGAAGAGGCCTTGCGGACGTTTCTGAATGAACAGAATGATCAGCGCGAGGATCAGGATTTTGCCGAGCACCGCACCGATCTGCGGTTCGAGAATCTTGTTGGCGATGCCAAGGCCGAACGCGGCGAGCACGCTGCCGGCCAATTGACCGACGCCGCCGAGCACCACCACCAGGAACGAGTCGATGATGTAGCTTTGGCCCAGATCCGGGCCGACGTTGCCAATCTGGCTCAGCGCCACGCCGCCCAGCCCGGCGATGCCCGAGCCGAGGCCGAAGGCGAGCATGTCGACGCGCCCGGTGGGCACGCCGCAGCAGGCGGCCATGTTGCGGTTCTGGGTGACAGCGCGGACGTTGAGGCCCAGACGAGTCTTGTTCAGCAGCAACCAGGTCAGCACCACGACGAACAGTGCAAACGCAATGATGACGATGCGGTTGTACGGCAGCACGAGATTGGGCAGCACTTGAATGCCGCCGGACAGCCACGCCGGGTTGGCCACTTCAACGTTCTGCGCGCCGAATACCAGGCGCACCAGTTGAATCAGCATCAGGCTGATACCCCATGTCGCGAGCAGGGTTTCCAGCGGCCGACCGTAGAGATGACGGATTACCGTGCGCTCCAGCGCCATGCCGATTGCTGCGGTGACGAAGAACGCCACCGGCAGCGCGATCAGCGGATAGAACTCGATGGCTTGCGGTGCGTAGCGCTGGAACATCAACTGCACTACGTAGGTCGAGTAGGCGCCAAGCATCAGCATCTCGCCGTGGGCCATGTTGATCACGCCGAGCAGGCCGAAGGTGATCGCCAGACCGAGCGCAGCCAACAGCAGAATCGAGCCCAGCGACATGCCGCTGAACGCCTGGCCAAGGACTTCGCCGATCAGCAGTTTGCGCTTGACCTGAGCGAGGCTGGTTTCCGCGGCCGTGCGCACGTTGGCATCGGCTTCGACGCCGGGGTCGAGTAAACCTTCGAGACGCGTGCGAGCCAGCGGGTCGCCGGTTTCGCCGAGCAGACGCACCGCCGCAAGTCGCACCGCGGGATCGGTGTCGACCAATTGAAGATTGGCCAGCGCCAGGCTCAGAGCGGCGTGAACGCTTTCGTCTTTTTCGCCAGCGAGCTGCTGATCGAGGAATTTCAGCTGCGCGGGTTTCGCGCTTTTCTGCAATTGCTGCGCAGCGCTCAGACGGATTTTGGCGTCAGCGGCGAGCAATTGATGGCTGGCCATCGCGGTGTCGATCAGACCCCGCAGGCGATTGTTCAGGCGCAGGGTTTTCGCTTGGCCGTCGATGGTCAGTTCGCCTTGTTGCAGGGCGTTGAGCAATTCGATACGCGCCGGATCGGGCTGCGCGGCCCAGGTTTCAAGGAGCTTGGCTTGCTGCGTGGGATTGGCCGCGACGAAGTCTTCGGCATCGCCGGCGTGGGCCAGCATTGGCAGCAACAGTGCGATGGCTATGAGAAAGCGGTGTATGGCAGTGGTCATTAATGGTGTCCTGTTCAACCGCCCCTCACCCTAACCCTCTCCCGGAGGGAGAGGGGACTGACCGAGGTGTCTGGACGATGTTTTGCGGCCTGCGAATTCGAGCCGAACTCAAGTTTTGAAAAGCATGAAGATCAGCTCCCTTTCCCCCTCTCCCTCTTGAAATCGAGGGGACTGACCGAGGTGTTTGGACGATGTGCTGCGACCTGCGAATTCGAGTCGAACTCAGGCTTTGAAAAGCATGAAGATCGGCTCCCTTTCCCCCTCTACCCCTTGGGGGAGAGGGCTGGGGTGAGGGGGAAAAGATCTCCTCCCCACCACAAAACCCAAGTCAGACTCAGTTGCTCTTCACCGCATAATCCGGCTTCTTGTCGTTGCCCTGAATGAACGGGCTCCAAGGCTGGGCACGGATCGGCCCTTCGGTCTGCCACACGACGTTGAACTGACCGTCGCTTTGAATCTCGCCGATCATCACTGGCTTGTGCAGGTGATGATTGGTCTTGTCCATGGTCAGGGTGTAGCCGGACGGTGCGGCAAAAGTCTGTCCGCCCAGCGCTTCGCGGACCTTGTCGACATCAGTGGACTTGGCTTTCTCGACGGCCTGCGCCCACATGTGAATGCCAACGTAAGTGGCTTCCATCGGGTCGTTGGTCACTGCTTTATCGGCGCCCGGCAGGTTGTGTTTCTTCGCGTAGGCTTTCCAGTCAGCGACGAATTTCTTGTTCGCAGGGTTCTCCACCGACTCGAAGTAGTTCCACGCTGCGAGGTTGCCCACCAGCGGTTTGGTGTCGATGCCGCGCAGTTCTTCTTCGCCGACCGAGAACGCTACAACCGGTACGTCGGTGGCTTTCAGGCCCTGGTTGGCCAGCTCTTTGTAGAACGGCACGTTGGAGTCGCCGTTAACGGTCGAGATAACGGCAGTCTTGCCGCCCGCCGAGAATTTTTTGATGTTGGCAACGATGGTTTGGTAATCGCTGTGACCGAAGGGCGTGTAGACCTCTTCGATGTCCTTGTCGGCAACACCTTTGGAGTGCAGGAACGAGCGCAGGATCTTGTTGGTGGTGCGCGGATAGACGTAGTCGGTGCCGAGCAGGAAATAGCGCTTGGCGCTGCCGCCTTCTTCGCTCATCAGATACTCAACGGCTGGAATCGCTTGCTGGTTCGGCGCGGCACCGGTGTAGAAGACGTTCGGCGACATCTCTTCACCTTCGTACTGCACCGGGTAGAACAGCAGACCGTTGAGCTCTTCGAACACCGGCAGCACCGATTTGCGCGACACCGAAGTCCAGCAGCCGAACACCACCGCAACCTTGTCCTGGGTCAGCAACTGGCGGCCCTTTTCGGCGAACAGCGGCCAGTTCGACGCCGGGTCGACCACCACCGGTTCAAGCATCTTGCCGTTGACGCCGCCCTTGGCGTTGATCTCGTCGATGGTCATCAGCGCCATGTCTTTGAGCGACGTTTCGGAGATCGCCATGGTGCCGGACAACGAATGCAGAATCCCGACCTTGATGGTCTCGGCGGCCTGGACAGTCCAGGTCATGCCCATCGCGGCAATGGATGCCGTGAGTGTGAAAGCCTTGATCAAACTGCGACGCTTCATTGTGCGATCTCCATGAACATTTGAAGTTTTTCTGGTTGGCAGATGCGAACGACTGAAAGGGCTTTAGCAAGGGCTGTGCCTAAGACGCTGAGCGCCGTTGTTGAGCGGTTCCTGAGAGATCGCAGCGGCTCGACGCACCAGTGCTGGGCGCTCGGCAGACACCGGGGCGCGCCCGTGCACTCATGTGGGGCCGGGTGAATGAAAAAGAGCAGATGCGATAACTATGTAGTGCCACGCCGGGGGATGAAGTGAGCAGACTTGCCGCTGTTCTCATACTGAAACTGGAGTGGCTTCATGGATGATCTTTCTCTAAACCCTCGGGCGGCCGTGGCGCCACCTTTGAGTCGGGTATTCATTTCTGCCGACGATGCGGCTGTTTATGCTCATGAAACAGTCGGTAAAAAACGCGACAGTCGTTATGCCAGCTGCGTGTTCAAACGCGATGATGGCCGCTTTGTGGTCAGCGAGCCGGTCAGAGCCGATGAAATGGTGGATGTGCGTTTGCTGTACCCGGTTGGCCTGCGCGGTCAGCATCTGTTTCCGGCGAAGCACACTCTTTGCGGGATTTTCTATTCCCATGTGGCCCTGTCGATGCTCGATCTGCAGCAGGTGGCCGAGCGCGGGTGGACGCTGGCCGATGCCACTGAAAGTCTGTTGATGTTCAGCGTGCAGGAGCTGCGCTTTGTGCTCGGTCAGACAGTGCCCGCGTACCTGTCGGGCAACGAATACAACCTGATCAAGCTTGAGCCCGGTAGCGCGAAGTTGAAGTCGATACAGACAGAACTGGGCACGTCGAAACGGCCGGGGCCATTGGCCGTGGGACTTGAATCCGGTGCGTCGAAACCCGCTGAACTGCGCCGGGAGCTGGAACTGCAAGACGTGCTGCAGACTTTGCTCGATGAACAACTCGACAAGGGCCGTCAGGTGTTGCCGCAAGCGTGTTTCGGGGCGATTTACGGCAGTGCGCAAGACGCTGCCCAGGACCGTTACCTGCGTCCCCTCGAATCCCATGACCGGGACCATGTCTGGTTCGGCTTCATTCTCAAAAGACGCGGCAAGGAAGAGTACATCGCCAGTGAACTGGTGCGGGTAAATCTGGTGCGCGACGATTTGTTCAAACTGCGCAGTCTGTTTCCTGCGTCAGGCATTGCCGGCGGTTATCGCTTGCCCGATTCCTTCGAAATGCATTCGTATTTTTACTCGAGGCCCCGCGTGCGGCATGTCAAAGGCACCTCGAAAAACTGGCTGGCTGAACACTTCATCGTGCCCAAAGACCTGTTTGTCGCGGTGTATTACGCAGGCAAATATCCACAGGCTGAGACGAAGCAGCCGACCAGCGTCTTCATCTCGACTCACGACGGCGCGTTGCTCAAATACACGCCCGATAGAAATACCCGACTGTTCAATAACGACTGGCCGCTCATGGGGCTCGACACCATTCAGACCTATCTGGCTTCCGGCAAAATGACGTCAGTCGATTTCGTCCGGGTGGTGGCCGCACACGGCGAGCTGGAAGTGTTGCGTACCAGCCTTTACTGGGATCGCGAAGGCCGGGTCGACAAACAGTGGTGGATGCCCAGCGCCAACCTTCAGCGTCTGAGTCTGGGTCCGGTGTTTCTCACCGCCGATGATGCTGCGATCCATGCCCGTGCGGAAATCCCCGCCGGTGCATCCGGTTCCTATGGTGGCCTGATTCTCAAACGGGCCGATGGCTGCTTCGTGGCAACACGACCGATCGCGGTATTTCAGGAAGACTTCGATCTCGACTTTGTCTTTCCGGATGCCAGCGTCACTCAGGGGCTGTTTCCGGCCGGCTGCACTATCGTCGGCCGTTATCGCTCGCGGGTGGCTCGGGAGTTGCCGATCCTCATGACACGGGTGAACAAGGAGATATACAGCAACATGCTGTCGACCCAAGTCACCTACACCGCCGTGACGCGACGCCTGGAGCGTCCCGAGCGTCTGGAGGAATACCTGTTCTGTCCGGATGGCGCGATGATTCGCTACCTTGTCGGCATTGGCGACAGTATCTGGGCGGAGCTGGTGGCTGCGCTCGACGCCAGCTCGCCCCATGAGCTGGACGGCCAGTGGGTACGCCAGCAAATCCATGAAGGCAAGTTGACGCCGCTTGAATGGGTAAGACAACTGCTCAAACGCGGCTATCTGACAGTGGTGATCGGCAGCAAACTGTGGGGCGCGCCGCGCGTGCTGAGCAGTTTTGACCCTCACCCGGAAGTCGATCCCGCGCAGCTCGGCAGGTCGTCGGCGCTCAGTGAACCTGCCCTCAGTCCACTGTTCACCGACTCACAAGGCGCTGCTCGATTCGCTCATGAACGTCTCGACCGCAGCGACTCACTCAAATGCGGCGTCATTCTGTTCAATGCGCGGACCCGGACGTACTTGTCGAGTCAGCCCCGCAAGGTTGTGAACAGTGCGTTATCGCTTGAACAATTGTTTCCATCTGGCAACTTGCCTTACCGGCATACGTTTGATGCGGTTTTTTTGAGCGCGCCGAGCGTGACTGACACACTCGATGATCAGGATTATCGACACTTTCTTTCACCGATGGATGTGCATTACGCCTGGAAACTGGCGAAGACCCCCCAAGGTGTCAGGCCTATCTATTTTTCCTGTAACGACGGCGCGTTGCTGCGTCTGAAACTGGCGCCATTCGACCCCGACGCGCCGGTCGACAAGTTCGGACAGATCCAGCTCAAGCCTAATAGCTTTGCTTCATCGAGCGAGGCGCGAGCTGAACTGAAGGCCATCAATGAAGGGCGGTTCAAACTGCAGTCCTATGTTCGCTCCATGTCCAGGTACGGTGATCTGCAGGTGCTGGTCCCCGGTACTTTCTGGTCGCGCCGGGGCAAGGTCGGTGACGACTGGCAGCCGCGCATGGCCAATGTGTCGCTTGAAGCGCTGTGGAAAGATAATCAGCAATTGGCTCTGGGCCCGATTTTCCACCATGCCGATGACGCCGCGCGTTACGCGCAGCTGCGCGCAGGTTTGCTTCATGCACAATCCTCGGTTTATGAAAGCGCGATTCTGGGCGATGCGAACAACAACGCTTACGTGGCCATTGAGCCGCTGGCTGAAGATGCCGACTCACAAACGTTCAAACGCATCTTTCGCACTCATAAAAAGGCTGTCGGCAACCCAAGGGACAAGCCGCCGAAATATCCTGACGACTACAAAATTGTTGGCGCACAGCAGGTGTATTCCTGGCCGGACGAGTTGGGATTGCTCGATCCGGAGCAGGTCGAAGAAAATTTCGCTTCGAAGGGCAGCGTGCATGCCCACACCTTCGGACTCAAGGCGAAAGGCTTCGAGATCCAGGCTTATTACTATTCGACGCCTCAAGGCGCACTGCTCAAATACATCCCGGGATATTCGGAAGCCGAGCGAAATCTGTTCAGGGCCAAGGAAGCGGAGGTCGTCGATGGCCAGTGGGTGACGCAGATCACGCCGGGGTCGTTCATCACTCAGTTGGCCAAACTGGCTGAATTGCGTGTGCTGAAAGCGGCCGGATACTGGCGCCGCGAGGGGCGCATCGGGGGTGACTGGCGAACCGCGCGGCAGCAGCCACGGCTCAAGGCTCAGAAAACCGTGCGGGACGAGTTGTAATGCCGCAGGCTTGCCTCGGTGTCGAGACAAGCCCACTCGTTTCATCAAACCGACGCGCGAGCCTCGACCCAGCGCGACACCAACAGCTTGTCGAGCAGCCACACCACCACCAAGGAAGCGCCCACCAAGGGGAATATCACCGCTAGCGCCAGCATGATCATCACTCCGGTTTTCCATTTCGGCAGGTCATGGCGCAGTGGCGGTACGCCGAACCGGCCCTGCGGACGACGCTTCCACCAGATCACCACGCCACTGACGGCACTGAGCAAAATCATCAAGCAGATCAGCAGCACGACGATCTGGTTGAAGGTCCCAAACATCTTGCCTTCATGGAGCATCACGCCGATCTCAGTGGCACGGGCGACCGTGCCATATTGTTCGAAACGCACATCGGCGAGCACGTTGCCGGTGTACTGATCGATATGCAAAGTAGCGTCGTTGCGCGGGTCATCGGCAAACACGGCGATGGTGAACACACCGGTGGCCGTGGTCGGCAGGGTGATGCTGTAGCCCGGTTCGACCGTGCGCTCGGTGGCGATGTTCTGCACCTGTTGCAGGCTGATGACGGGTGCTGCGGGGCCGGCATTGGCGTCGCCGTGCGCCATGTGTTCGGCATGGTCACCGGACATCGGCATCGGCGTGTTTTCCATGGCCCATGGTACGGTCTGGCGTGTCGCCGTATTCAGTGTGCGGGCCTCGATGTCGGAGGTCGGCACGTTGTCCCACATCGCCGCCGGGAATACATTCCACACTTGCGCGTATTGCTTGCCCCAGAAACCGGTCCAGGTCATGCCGCTGAGCAACATCACCAGCAGCAATGTCGCGCCCCAGAAACCGGTAACGGCGTGCAGATCGCGCCACAATACCCGGCCGCGACTGTTCAGCCGTGGCCACAGAATGCCTGCGGCCTGACCGCGCGGCCACCAGAGAAAGAGCCCTGACACCACCAGCACCACGCCCCAGCCGGCGGCTATTTCGATGAGGCGGTCGCCGACCGTGCCGATCATCAACTCGCCATGAATCGCGCGGGCGATGGCTTGCAGATTCTGCTTGGCATCCTGCTCGCCGAGGATCTCGCCGCGGTATGGATCGACAAATACGTTGAGTTCGTGATCGGGGCTTTTCACCACCAACTGCGCGCTGCGTTCGGCGTTCACTGGGGGCAGGTATTGAGTGACCTGGCCCTGTGGATAGGCGTTTTTCACCCGTTGCAGCAAGTCGTCGGCCGGCAACGTGTGATGACCTGCCGGGACGTTGAGCAGGCTGCTGTACATCAGCGAATCGAGTTGCGGTTTGAACAGATAAATCATGCCGGTCACGGCCAGCATCACCATGAAAGGGGCGACGAACAGACCGGCGTAAAAATGCCAGCGCCAGGCCAGGTTGTAGAAATTCGGTTGAGGCTTTTGCATCACGTTTGCTCCGCTGGGCGAATTTTTAGATCAAGACATCGCAGCCTTCGGCAGCTCCTACAGAGGTACATGCGGGCTGCGATCTTTTGACTTTTCTTGTTAGAAACTCATATCCACTTTGGTCCAGAGCGTGCGCCCCGGTTCGTTGATGGCTTGCGGGTCATTGGCCGGGTAGCCGAACCCGGCGTTGCCCGCCAGGTTCAGGTGTTCGGCGTAAGCCTTGCCGAACAGGTTGTCGACGCCGCTGCTGACCTTCCAGTGTTTGTTGATCCGGTAGGCACCGTTGAGCGAGAACACGCCGAAGCCCGAACTCTGGTCGTAATCCTTACCGACGACGTTGCCCTTGTTCTGATCGATACGGTGCTGCGCGGCGACCACCCTCCACAGTGCGCCTGCGCTCCAGTTGTCTTCGGTATAGGTCAGACCCAAGCGTGCATCCAGCGGCGGCATTTGCGGCAGGGCCTTGCCGTCGCTGCTGTTTTTGCCCCAGGCGTAGGCCAGGGTCGCGTCGGTTTTCCAGTTGTCGCTGAGTTTGTAAGCGGCTCCGAGTTCACCGCCCATGATTCGCGCATCAATGTTTTCCGCGCGTGAGGTGCTCATGCCCAGCATGCCCGGCGTGTAGTCGAACAGGATGTAATCGCGCACCACGCCAACATAGCCCGAGGCCCAGGCTTCGAGTTCGGCGCTCTTGTAGTTCACGCCGAAATCGAACTGCGTGGTCTTTTCCGGTTTGATCGAATCGAATGCGTTCAACGAGCCCACCGGGCCGCTGCTGGCGGAGAACAGCTCCCAGTAATCCGGGAAGCGCTGCGCATGGCCGACGCCGGCGTATAGCGTTGTCGGCCTGTCGGCCAGATCATGCTCATAGCGAATGAAGCCACTTGGCAACGTGTCGGCGCGTGTATCGTCGGCGGTCGGGTTGGGTTGACTCATCATTCCCGAGCCAGTGTTTTGGCGGTAATCCTTTGCAGAGGCACGATCGACTCGCGCGCCAGTGATCAGGCGATCACGCTCGGCGGCGTACCAGGTCATTTCGCTGAACACGCCGTAATTGTGAAAGTCGGCGTCCTTGGTGTAGGGCAAGGCTTTGTAGGTGTCGACCCCCATCGCGCTGCGCTCGCGGTGCTCATTGGTCTGCGCATCCAGGCCGGTGATCAATTGGATGTCCGCCCAGCGCCAGGTCGCCTTGATCCGCGCACCAAGTGTGCGCCGGTCGACATTGGAAGCCATCGGTCCTGCCATCATGCCGGTGCCGGATGGGGTGCGCAGGGTGTAGTTGTCCATCACGTGGTCGGCGTAGTTGTAGTAGACCTGTGCCTCCAGCTTCTCCAGCACATCGTTGATATTGGATTTCTCGAAGCGCAGACCGAGGCTTTCGCGCAGAAACTGCGACCCGTCCATGCCGCGTCCGGCGTAACGCGCTTCGCCGTCACCCCTGCCGGCGGTGAATTCGATCAGCGTGTCGGCGTCCGGCGTCCAGCCGAGCGCCACATCGCCGTTCCACTTGTCGTAGCGCGAGGCAACGATGTCGTTGTTGCCGTCGCGATAGTCGTCGGAATGCGCGGTGTTGCCGATCACCCGCACATAGCCCAACGGGCCACCGGCAGCGGCGTCGACGACCTTGTCGAAACGTCCGCGAGATCCTGCGAGCACGCTGGCGTTTACCCGTGTGCCGAGTTCGCCGAAGCTTTCCGGTTCACGGTCGAACAACACCGTGCCCGCCGACGCGCCCGGGCCCCAAAGCACTGTTTGCGGGCCCTTGATCACGGTGAGCTGGTCGTAGGTTTCCGGCGAGATATATGAGGTCGGCGCGTCCATTCGGCCGGGGCAGGCACCGAGCATCATGCTGCCGTTGGTGAGGATGTTCAGGCGCGAGCCGAACATGCCGCGCAGCACCGGATCGCCATTGGTGCCGCCATTGCGTACCAAAGCGAAGCCGGGAATGGTTTTCAGATAATCGCCGCCATCACTGGCGGGCACCGGTTGGCGCGGATCCTTGGGATTGGTGACGACGGTCAGCGGTGAACTGGGGGCGATAGCGGTGATTACCGTCGGACTCAATTCTTCGTTATGACCTGCGTGATCGTCGGCCACCGCCAGCGGTGACAGCAGTACGCCGCAAAGAACGGCTGTGGCATGCCTGAAACGAATCCGCGATTCGTTCAAAGCGAAGTACGTCGGGGCACAACCCGAGCGTGGAACAGCAGCAAACCTGGGCATGACAATTTCCATCGAACAGTCGTAAACGACACGGCCGGCAGCCTGAAGCTGCTTTCTCAACCGTGTGCAATCTCAGATGAGTGTTTACGCGGCGATGGGCGGGGCGCGGGTGCGGGCACCGGGGAAGAAGGTTTGCCGGGCATGGCCCAGATGCGGGGAGGGTGCGGTGAAGGTGGTCGGAGGAGAGATGTTCAAAGCGACGAAATCGCCGCCGCCGGTCAGCGCCGGGCAATTGAACAACAGGCTGCAGTAGCCGCACTTTTCCCACAGCACGTGGTGCGAGGATTGTGGCGGGCAATGTTCGGCGGAAGACTTGGCGTCATGGCCCGAGTGATCCATGCCCGGCATCGCCATCGACATGTCCATGCCCATCGGCATCGTAGTCGAGGCGTGCTGATCCATCGGCATCGACTGAGAAATCAGTGGGCCGATGAAGATCATCAACATGGCGAACAGGGCGAACCAGCTGCCGCGAGTCAGGTGTTCAATCTGACGGCGTTGCCGGAAGCGTCTGCCGCGCAGCGGGCGCATAGGCGGAGTCTGCCGCAAGGCTTATTGGGCGTGCGCGTGGGCCTGTGTGGTTTGCGGCGGTTTCTTCTGCACCGAGACGTCGACGGTGACGTCTCCGGCCTTCTCGAAATGCAGGGTCAGCGGGAAACGTTTGCCGTCGCTGAGCAGGCTGCGGTCGGTCGGGTTGAGCAGCATCACGTGATAGGCCATAGGCGCAAATGTCACGTTGCGGCCAGCCGGAATCTCCACGCTCGGCACTTGCTGCATCTTCATCAGATCGCCCTGCATCACGTGTTCGTGCAACTGCGCTTCGGGAGCGATGGACGAATCGACGCTGAGCAGTCGGTCGGCAGTTTTACCGGTGTTGTGAATGATGAAATAAGCAGCGACGGTCGGCGCATTCGGCGGCAACTCTTGCGACCACGGATGGGCGATTTCCAACGCCCCCACCTTGTATTCATGTGCATGGGTAAAGCACGCCGGCAGCATCAGCGCAGCAACGACGATGAATTTCTTGAACATGGCAGTTCTCCAGAACGATTTGAAACGCGGGTTATTGCGCGAACAAATCAGACCAGAGGGGACGCACGAGGATTGAGGCTCGGCCATTGCTGGCGCGGAGTGGGTGTTTGCAGCAAGGCGGGCGCGACACTGCGATTGCTCTCGAAACGCGCGAAATAGAGCTGCGGAGAATGTCCCGGCAACGCTACCAACGGCGCAGAGCCCGAGCAACACCAGCAATGTTGCATGTTCGAATGGGGATCGTTTTGCGGGGCCTTCTGATCCGTGGCGCCAATATCGACGGCCACCATCTTCATCCCGCTGCCGGTGCAGAAACTGCTCCAGATGATTTGCTCGGCCGGTGAACTGGCCGCCTGCGCCATCGTCCCGGACATCGGCATGGCGAGCATGTTGAACAGCACTGCAAAGCAGGCGATCCAGGCAATTGCCAGCCGGTGTCGGTTCATGGGACAGATCCATTGGGTGGGCGATCAGGCGCGGCTATTTAGCCTGATCAGGGCCGATAAGTAAAAAAGCGTCGTGCGGTTTGGTGTCGCAGCGACCTCTTCATTTACTCACTCAATTCATGGGTACGGCATGAACTTGCATATCTACACCAAGCGTAGCGCGGATTACCGAAAATATTTTGGCCAGGTTATCCATGCTCGGATTGCCTTTGGCCGAAAGCATTCGATGCAAGCTTTTACTCGGCTTTTCCGTCTCCCTTGCGAGCTCTTCGAAGCCGACAGTCGCATTGACGAGATCGCGAAGAATTATCCTGGCCATTTCTGGTTCGCCATTCAGGAACAGAGTCGCGGCCTCGTCCAGTAATGCTTGGGCAAACTCCGGGTCACGTTGGGCGCGTTCCGCGATTGAATATTTGTAGCTTCGAGTGAGAACCATCAATTACCTCCGGTTCTGTTCAGCTTTTTTCCGAATTCGGAATTCGGCTATCAAGGCTTTCGCCTGTTTGATGTCTTTCTTTTGAGTCGATTTGTCGCCGCCACCAAACAAAATGATCAGACGTTTTCCTTCTTGTATGAGGTAGATCCTGTATCCAGGCCCCCAATTGATTTTGTATTCACCCAAGCCATCGAACCATTTGATATTGGAAGTATTGCCCAATTCCAACCTGACCATGGCATTTGAGACCTTCAGTGCCGCCTGCACGCTCAGAGTGGAGATCCACCGGCCAAATGGGCTTGATTCGTCTTCTTGTAGATATTCTTCGAGTGTGATCACGGCGAGCCCTGAAGGTAACAAATAGGTTACTTATCATGCAAGCCGTGGATCTTGCCCTACGAGATGAACTCCGCCAACGCAGCAAGTGTTTCTGGAAGCGACAGTAGCTCCCGATCAACCCCCGGCAACCCCGGACGCTTCAACACAATCACCGGCACCCCACGCTCGCGCGCGACTTCCAGCTTGGGCTCGGTGGCGGTGCTGCCGCTGTTCTTGCTGACCAGCACATCGATCTGCCGTCGTTCGAACAGTGCTCGCTCGTCCTCCAGCAAAAACGGCCCGCGTGCGCCGATCACTTCGCAGCGTTCGTTGCCGGGATAGACGTCGAGCGCGCGCAGGGTCCAGAACTGGCCGGCTGGGATTTCGTCGAGGTGTTGCAGCGGTTCGCGTCCGAGGGTGAACAAGGGGCGTCGGAAAGGTTTCAGTGCGGTGATCAGTTCGGCCCAATCGCTGACTTCGCGCCAGTCATCGCCTGCTTGCGGTTGCCATGCCGGACGGCGCAAGGCCCAGCAGGGGATGCCGGCAAGCTCTGCCGCGCGGGCCGCATTGGCACTGATTTGCGCGGCATATGGGTGCGTGGCGTCGAACAGCAGGTCAAAGCGTTCGTCACGAATGTATTGCGCCAGACCTTCGGCGCCGCCAAAACCACCGACCCGCACCTGACAGGTCAGATCCGTCGGCACCCGACCGACGCCCGCCAGGCTGTACACGTGCTGCGAGCCCAATGTGCGAGCAATCGCCAGGGCTTCCGTCACCCCGCCCAAGAGCAAAATGCGCTTCATGGGAAACCTCCGGCATGCCCGACGATCCCGCCCTGACGATCAATCGCAAACACTTCGATCTGCACTTGCGCCGGCACCACGCTGCGGGCGAATTCCAAGGCATGGCGACAGACTTCATCACCCAGTGCGATCCCCGCGTCACTGGCCATCGCCAATGCCTGCTGACTGGTATTGGCCTCACGGATGCTCTGCTGCAATGCCGGGTCTGCACCGATCGCCGCCGCCCAAGCGGCCAGCTGCGGCAGATCGATACTCGAATGTCGCGAGTGCAAATCCATGTGCCCGGCCGCCAGTTTGCTGATCTTGCCGAAACCACCGCACAGGCTGAGTTTATCCACAGGCACTTTACGCAAATGCTTGAGCACCGCGCCGACGAAGTCGCCCATTTCGATCAGGGCAATTTCCGGCAGGTCGTAGACCCGGCGCATGGTGTCTTCGCTGGCGTTGCCGGTGCAGGCGGCGATGTGCAGATAGCCGTTGGTCTTGGCGACGTCGATGCCTTGGTGAATCGAGGCGATATACGCGGCGCAGGAGAACGGCCGAACGATGCCGCTGGTGCCGAGGATTGACAGCCCGCCGAGAATGCCCAGACGTGGATTCATGGTTTTCAACGCCAGGGCTTCGCCGCCTTCGACGTTGACCGTCACGTCGAAGCCGCCGCCATAGCCGGTTTCGGCGGCGAGCAGCGTCAGGTGATCGCTGATCATTTTGCGCGGCACCGGGTTGATTGCCGGCTCACCGACGCCCAGCACCAGTCCCGGTCGTGTCACGGTGCCAACCCCAGCCCCGGCATTGAAACGAATGCCTGGTTCGGCCACCAGCCGGACTCGCGAATAGAGCAGGGCACCGTGGGTGACGTCGGGATCGTCGCCCGCATCCTTGATCGTTCCTGCTTCGGCGCCGTCGTCGGTCAAGCGACAGAACTCCAGGCGCATCTGCACCTGTTTGCCTTTGGGCAAGACGATATGCACCGCGTCGGCCGCGATTCCCTCCAGTAACAGACGTGCCGCGGCGAGGCTGGTGGCCGTTGCGCAGCTGCCGGTGGTCAGGCCGCTGCGCAACGGCGCGGGCTGTTCAGCGGTTTCGTCACGCATTGAAGGGTTTGACCAGATCGAGCAGGGTGATCGGCAGTGCCTGGCGCCAGGTATCGAATTCACCGAGCGGCTGTGCCTGCGCCACATGGATGCGCGTCAGCTCGCCGCCGTATTGTTCGCGCCAATGCATCAAAGTGAGTTCGCTTTGCAGGGTGACTGCGTTGGCCACCAGTCGACCGCCGGGTTTGAGCTGCTCCCAACACGTTGCGAAGACACCCTCACGGGTGACGCCGCCGCCGATGAAAATCGCATCGGGGCGCTCCAGTCCGGCCAGCGCCATTGGCGCCTTGCCGCGAATCAGTTGCAGGCCGGGCACGCCCAAGGCATCACGGTTGTGTTCGATCAACTGCTGACGGCCTTCATCGGCTTCGATTGCCAAGGCGCGGCAGCTCGGATGGGCACGCATCCATTCGATGCCGATCGAGCCGCTGCCGGCGCCGACGTCCCAGAGCAGTTCGCGGGGCGTCGGGGCGAGGCGGGCGAGGGTGATCGCGCGCACGTCGCGTTTGGTCAACTGGCCGTCATGGCGGAAGGCCGAATCGGGCAGGCCGGCAAGGCGCGACAGGCCGCGAATGCCGGCGTCGGCCAGGCATTCGATGGCGATGACGTTGAGGTCGGCGGTCAGCGGGGTATTCCAGTCGCAGGCAATGGCGTCGATGCGACGCTCGGCAGCGCCACCCAAATGTTCCAGCACCGTCATGCGGCTCGAACCAAATCCGCGCTCGCGCAGTAAGTGCGCCACCGCCGCCGGGCTGCCGCCATCATTGCTCAACAGCAACAGTCGCATCCCGCTGAACAATTGAGCATTTAGCGCCGCCAGCGGCCGCGCGACGAGCGACAGCGTCACCACGTCCTGCAGCGGCCAGCCCAGCCGGGCTGCGGCCAGCGAGCAGGAAGAGGGCGCGGGCAGAATCAGCATGTCTTCGCTCGGCAACTGCCGCGCCAGACTGGCGCCGACGCCGTAGAACATCGGATCGCCGCTGGCCAACACGCATACTCTTTCGCCGCGATGTTCCAATACCGGCGTCAAGGAAAACGGGCTCGGCCATAATTGGCGTTCGCCGCCAATGCACGGCGGCAGCAGATCCAGTTGACGCTGGCCACCGACGATCCGCGAGGCGCTCATCAGGGCATGCCGGGCATTTTTGCCCAGGCCTCGAAAGCCCTCTTCACCAATTCCCACAATTGTCAGCCAGGCTGTCATGCCGTTTCTCTGTCCGCGCCCATTCTCAAGGCCGGCATGATAACGCGATGACGGTGCTGTGGTGCCGATCTGGCGGGCTGAAATTTGCAGTTGCCAAAGAATGATTTCTTATTGGAGTGGGTTTGTTAGTTTTGCGCAAGTTAGTCTGGAAGTACTAATAACGTCCGAAGTTATAACTCAGCTCATCTCGATAGGCAGAAATCAATATGGATATTAAAGAACGCAAGGATGGTGTACGCGACGCTGCGGTCATCATGAACACTACATTGTTGGCCGGCCGTGAAACGGTCATGCACGCTGACCGGGAATTTATCAACAATTGCCTTTATCTGGCAGAGTACGCGGCGAACAAACGCTTTGACGGTAACGTTCAAGTACGCGAATGGCACGAACACTATGTCGGTGTATTCTGGCGTCACGGCTGGACTTTCGAGCAAGACCCTGTCGGTATGGTCCAGCGACAATTTTCAGGGAGCGTGCAACAGGCCTGGATGAACTCCGTGGGGCGTCTGGTCACACTCGCGCAACGCTCCCACGTCGAAGCCGCACTGGCGGGACTGGAAGCAAATGCACAACTACTGAAAAAATTCACCGCCCTTGAGGGCAACATTCATAAGTCGCACATTGTGCCCATGCGTTATGACGCCCGGGGTGATCTCTCTGTGGTGCTGAGTTCCGTCACGCTGCGCAAGTTAGTGCTGACGACGACCTACTTGTTCTGGAAAGTACATCAGCCGCTGTCTCAACTTGATATTCACGCCAGGAAGTTAATGATCAGCCGTCGAAACATGGACGCACACCGCGCCAGCGTGGAAGAAGCCATTCTTCAAATTCCCTATCCATTGGATGAAGTCGCGATATGAGGGGCATGGGTCTCGCAGGTTTTTAGCAGCGGCCATGGTTTCCGACCGGCAGGCATTTTCATGCGCTTGGGCAAAGCAGGCATAATGGCGACCTTTCGCCGATCCCAGCATGCTGCCAGCCGGTCATATCTTGAACACACCTGTGACGTCCAACGCCATCCGCCCCTCGGCCTGCCCGGGGTTGCTGCGTATTGTCCAGGCGCTGGATGGCGGCATTTGCCGGATCAAACTCAATGGCGGTGCGATCAGCGCCGCGCAGGCAGACGCGGTGGCCGATGCCGCCGCGCAGTTCGCTGGCGGGGTAATCGAAGCCACCAACCGCGCCAACCTGCAGATTCGCGGGATCGGCCAGCAATCCACCGAGTTGATCGACCGTTTGCTTGCCGCCGGTCTCGGTCCGCGCACCGCAGCCGGTGACGACGTGCGCAATCTGATGCTCAGTCCCGCCGCCGGGATCGACCGGGATATGCATCTGGACACCCGAGCTCTCGCCGAAAGCATGCTCGATTCATTGCAGCACCGTTCACGTTTTTCCGAATTGAGTGCCAAGTTCGCCGTGCAACTCGATGGCGGTGAGGCGTTGGCAATGCTCGAACATCACCATGATCTGTGGTTGTCCGCCTTCGAGCGTGAGGGCGAGACATTACTGGCGTTCGGTCTGGCCGGATGCCCGACGGATCGAGCTGTCGGTGCCGTGCCGGTGGAAAGCGGCCAGGCGTTGGTCATTGCTGTTCTGGAGTTGTTTCTTGATCTGGCGCGCCCGGAACAGACAAGAATGCGCCATGTGCTCGACGAAATACCGATGCTGGCCTTTCTTGAGCAACTCAGAACGCGTCTGCCGATCAAAGCGCTCCGAGCCTGGCGACGCGGGCCGGCAGCGGCGGATCTGCACATCGGTGTTCATCGACAAAATACATCCGGCCAGGTCTATGTCGGCGCAGTCCCGGCACTGGGTCGTCTCGACCCGTCGATGTTGCGCGGCGCCGCTGAACTCGCTCGCCACTTCGGCGACGCGACGTTGCGCTTCACGCCCTGGCAAAGTCTGCTGCTGCCGAACATCCGAGAGGCCGACGCCGACGCTGTTGTCGACGGCCTCGCACAACTGGGCCTGCTGAGCCGATCCAGCGAACACCTCGCGCACCTGATCGCTTGCACCGGTTCGACCGGTTGCGGCAAAAGTCTGGCCGACACCAAACGGGATGCGCGCCATCTGGCGGCGTTGCTGCCGTCGGCGCTCAAAGTGCATCTTTCCGGCTGCCAGCGTTCCTGCGCCGCTGCGCACTGTGCCCCGGTGACTTTGCTGGCCGTCAGCCCCGGTCATTACGACCTCTATTTTCGCGATGCGACGCTGCCCGGTTTCGGCGCGTTGCACGCACGCAACCTTACTATTGAAGCGGCCGCGACTTTGCTCGCCGGCCACGCTCGGAGCCCCCTTGATGCTTGATTACATCCGCGACGGTCAGGAGATCTATCGCAACTCCTTCGCGATCATTCGCCGCGAGGCCAATCTGGCGCGCATTCCGGCCGATCTGGAAAAACTCGCGGTGCGGGTGATTCACGCTTGCGGCATGGTCGAAGCCGTCGACGGCCTGCAATTTTCCGCCGGCGCGGGCGAGGCCGGGCGCGCTGCGCTGGCCGCTGGAGCAGCGATTCTGTGTGATGCACGAATGGTCTCCGAAGGCGTGACCCGCGCGCGTTTGCCAGCCAACAACCCAGTGATCTGCACCCTGCGGGATGACAGCGTGCCGGAACTGGCCCGTGAGCTGGGCAATACGCGCTCCGCCGCCGCGCTGGAACTGTGGCGCCCGCATCTGGAAGGCAGTGTCGTGGTGATCGGCAATGCGCCGACCGCATTGTTTTACCTGCTGGAAATGCTCGACGCTGGCGCACCGAAACCGGCGCTGATTCTCGGCTTCCCGGTGGGCTTCGTCGGCGCCGCCGAATCGAAAGCTGCCCTGGCTGCCGACAGCCGTGGCGTGCCGTTCGTGATCATGCAGGGACGGTTGGGCGGCAGCGCCATGGCCGCCGCCGCCGTCAATGCCCTCGCCACGGAGATCGAATGATGCAGGCCAAAGGTCGTTTGCTTGGTCTGGGCGTCGGCCCCGGTGATCCCGAACTTATTACCGTCAAGGCCCTGCGTTTGCTGCGCGAGTCGCCAGTGGTGGCGTACTTTGTCGCCAAAGGCAAAAAGGGCAATGCCTTCGGCATCATCGAAGCGCACCTGCAAGACGCGCAGAACCTGTTGCCCCTGGTGTACCCGGTGACCACCGAAGCGCTGCCGGCGCCGCTGTCCTATGAACAGGTGATCAGCGATTTCTATGACGAAGCCGCCGAAACCGTGGCCGCGCATCTGGATGCCGGGCGCGATGTCGCGGTGATCTGTGAAGGCGATCCGTTTTTCTACGGCTCCTATATGTATCTGCATGATCGCCTGGCAACGCGTTACGACGCCCACGTAGTGCCGGGCGTTTGCTCGATGCTTGGCGGCGCGTCGGTGTTGGGTGCGCCGCTGGTGTATCGCAATCAGAGCCTGTCGGTGTTGTCCGGCGTGCTACCTCACGAAGAGCTGAAACGGCGACTGGCCGATGCCGATGCGGCGGTGATCATGAAGCTGGGGCGCAACTTTCCCAAAGTGCGTCAGGTGCTGGAAGAACTCGGCCTGGCCGAGCGCGCGTTGTACGTCGAACGCGCGACCATGGCCAATCAGAAGATCGTGCCGATGGATCAGGTCGAACCGATGTCTTCGCCGTACTTCTCGCTGATTATCGTGCCGGGCGAACGGTGGCAAGGCTGATGACTCAATCGACACCTGCCATCGTCATTCTCGGTCAGAGCGCACTGGCCACGGCTCGGATTATTCAGCAGATCTATCCTGAGGCTCAGGTCCACGGGCTCGCCGGGCGCGTCGACGGGGCCGACCGGTCTTATCAGGAGTTCGGCGTAACCTTGCGTGAGTTGTATCAGCAGGGAACGCCGATCATTGCCCTGTGCGCGGCGGGCATCGTCATTCGCACCCTGGCGCCGCTGTTGCTGGAGAAAGGCGCCGAACCGGCGGTACTCGCGGTGGCTGAAGACGGCAGCGCCGTGGTGCCGCTGTTGGGTGGCCTCGGCGGGGTGAACGTTATGGCGCGGGAAATCGCGGCGGGCTTGCAGGTTTCTGCGGCGATCACCACCAGCGGCGAATTGCGGTTCGGCACCTGCCTGCTCAATCCGCCCAGCGGTTATGCATTGGCGGATCTGGAGCAGGGCAAGCGCTTTGTTTCGGACTTGCTGGCCGGACACAGCGTGCGCATCGAGGGAGCGGCGCCGTGGCTGAATCAGGCGCAGTTACCGGAAGATCCGCAGGCGCAGCGGTCGATTCACGTCGGCAGCGTCGAGCGTGTGGCGAATGCCAATGAACTGCTGATCTATCCGCGCAGCGTTGCGGTAGTTGTCAGCGCCGACGTTGCAGGTTTGTCGAATGCTGTTCGCTCAGCACTGCGCGAGGCGAACGTAGCGGCGCAGTCGATGGCCTGTCTGGTGGCGCCGGACAGCTTGATGGCGTGCGCGCGTTTGCGTGAGACGGCGCTTGAGCTGCGCGTGCCGTTGCGATTTGTCGCGTCCACTGGCGATGCGCAGGCATTGGCGCTGCTGGCTGTGCCCCACGCAACGATTAGCGTGGTGAATAACCTGGCGCTCGCCGTGGCCGATCAGCCGCTGGACGTGGCGCGGGTTGGCCGTCCGCGCGGGCGCCTCGCCGTGATCGGCCTCGGCCCCGGTGCGGCGGAGCTGATGGTGCCCGCCGTCAAAGCCGAACTGGCGCGTGCGACCGACGTGCTCGGTTACGAAACTTATGTGCGCATGGCCGGGCCGTTTCGCGACGATCAAGTCCAGCATTGCACCGATAACCGCGAAGAAATGCAGCGCGCCCGGCATGCTTTCAGATTGGCCGCCGAAGGCCGCTCGGTGATCGTCGTGTCTTCGGGCGACCCCGGCGTGTTCGCCATGGCGGCCGCGGTACTCGAAGCGCTGCACGAATCAATTGATCCGGCCTGGCACAGCGTCGATCTGGAAATCTTGCCAGGCGTCTCGGCCTCACTGGCGACCGCCGCCCAAGCCGGCGCGCCGCTGGGGCATGATTTCTGTGTGATGTCGCTGTCGGACAACCTCAAACCGTGGGCGATCATCGAGAAGCGTCTTGATCTGGCTGCCGAAGCGGATCTGGCGCTGGCGTTCTATAACCCGATCTCCAAGGCACGTCCCTGGCAGTTGGGCCGCGCGCTGGAAATCGTCGGCCAGCATCGCACACCGCAAACCCCGGTGGTGCTGGGGCGCGACATCGGCCGGCCCGGGCAGACTCTACGCACCACCACATTAGGCGCATTGACTGTGGATCAGGTCGACATGCGCACGATGGTGTTGATCGGGTCGTCGACCACTTGCGTCTTCCCTCGGGCCAGTGGCGGTGATTGGGTTTACACGCCGCGCTGGTATGGCGAGAAGCCGAAAGGCTGACGAAAAAGCGGCGCCTCGGCGCCGCTTTTTCATTGTGAATTTTTCCGGATAACCCTCAGGACACCAGATATCCCTTGATACCCGTGAAGATGATCTGTGCCGCCAGGGCGCAGACGAAAAGCCCCATCAAGCGGCTGACAATCTGCAGTCCCTGATCGCCCAGGATCCGTTCGATACGGTTCGACAGATAAAGCACGACGCCGACGGTGAAGCTGGCCAGCGCAATGCTCATGATGGCGGTGATCTTGTCATCCCAATGCGGTTGGCTTACGCCCATTACCAGCAGCGCACCGATGGTGCCGGGACCGACGGTCAGCGGGATCGTCAGCGGCACGATGGTCACGTCCTGCTGCACGTTGTCAGCCTGCACCGCCGGTTTGCCCTGTGCCATCCCCAGCGCCGAAATGAACAGCACGCTGCCTGCACCAATACGAAACGCGTCTACCGTGATGCCAAAGACATCGAAGATCACGCGCCCGAACAGGTAAAGCAACACGCTGGAGACCAGCGTGGCGGTTGCCACTTTCCAGGCCAGGCGCCGCTGCTCCTTGCGTGAATAACCGCGTGTCAGGCTGATGAAGCACGACAGCACGAAAAACGGGCTGTAGAGCACAAGCATTTTCAGGTAAACGCTGAACAACACATGGAGCATGGTTTCGACTCGCCGCTGTGGAGTGGACGAGGTGGAGTCTATCAGTGGTTTAGTTGTTTGTGTTTAGGGAGTGCCGTTAGTCGAACTTGAATTGTTAAGCATTGATGTGCATAAGCGGCTCGTCAGTAAAGATATCAAGTTACATGTTTCGCTTTGTTGTTTTAATAGTGTTTGGTTATTGTTATTTGGCAAGTTCATGAGGAGCTTGTAATTGTAAATAAGGAAATCTTCACATGTACAATCAGGCTGTTCGTGAAAGTTATGTAAGTGCCTGCCTGAAGGCGCTGGATGAATGCGATCTTGGTGACGCGCTGGTTATCAAGCCACGTAGTTTACAGATGCAGAGCGATGATGTTGAAGCGCCGTCGCGCGCTAGCATCGTTGGTGAAGGGGTGCTGAGTTTCTCCGGTAAACTCAGCAGCGAAAACAAGTCCGATGCGCAAAATGCCTTTTTGTTCGCAACACGTGCCGCGAACGTTAAATACCCTCTGGAGTCCCAAGGTGCAGAATGGTACCTGTATTTTCGGGAGATCATGACCATGGCCGGCTGGACCCCGATCAGTCGCTACTACAAAGATCTGGAAGTAGGCGGTACCAGCGTTCGGATGGACGAACTGGTCCTGAAAATTCTGGGCTCCGTGGTAGCCGGTGCTGCCTTGCCTGGCCCAACCTCTACGCTGATGCTGAAAGTAGCCGGCGATGCCATCGCCGCGCTGCAAAAGCGTGATACCGCAGCACTGACCGTGTATGAGCGCAACCTGCTCGAACATGGTGTCGGTGGTGTTTCCGCCGCCGCCTGTGTGGAAACCGATGGTGAAGCGCTCATGGCGGTAGGTGCAGTGCGCTTCCTGCGGCGGAACACCTCGACCAAAGTCATGTTTGTGGATGTTGATATTCGTAATGTGAAACTTTATCGCGGTGAAACCGTGTTTGCCAAGAATACCCTGGTAGCCAATGCTGTCCGTCAAAAGATAGCGGAAAAGTTGGTAGCCCATGCAGACAAAATTGAAGATATCGATATCGGATAATTAAAAAGGTGGCCGTAACAGGCCACCTTTTTTATTGGGGAGAACGACATGAATCATGAGTATTCTGTGGTAGTTGTCGGCGCTTGTTTGATGTTGCTGCCGCCAGCAGATAACACTGCTGATTACAGTGATCTGATCAACTCGGTGTTGTTGTCGCAATTGGCCGCCAGCCAGAAAGTCAAGAAATCGCCAAATACAGACTGGTACGACGCCTATATGCAGTTGTTGGACGGTTATTGGTTGCGCTATGCACGGATGCGACAGGATTGGGCCGTCACAGAGGGGAATGTCGAATCCATCGACGAATGGATCAAGGATGCGATTTCCCACAATGACACGGAAATCGCCGATTCCGCGTTGGCGACACTGCAGCAATTGGCTCAGTTGTCAGGTGCCGAGCCGGGTATGGTACTGCTGCGGGCGCACATGCCAACGACGGCGACCCTGCCCGGTGAGTCGCTTGTCGCTGACGAAACAGTTCGATTGCTAGTGATCGTGGCTTCTTCGCCAACGTGTATTTCCAGTGTATTCGTCGAATTCAAAACGCATGTGCCCCTCGAACCCAATCCGTTGCCCCAGCGTTTCGAGGCCCAGAATGTGCAGGGATCGGTTTGCTTGCGCTACGCCAAAGCCAGTTTGTCGGAAACTCTTTACAAGCCTGTTCGTGAGGCCATCGCCTCGAAAGTCGCGGCCAGGCATGGGGCACATGTCTTGAAGATGACGCAGGACTTGTGAGGCGGCGCTCGATCCAACGTCTTTCAGAACGTTGAAGCGGTACGGTTCTGCTGATCGCGCTGCGTTACCCAATGCTCGATCAGCTCGCGCAGTTGCGACAATTCCACCGGTTTGGCCATGTGTCCGTCCATTCCTGCCTGACGCGCGCGCTCTTTGTGTTCGGCAAGTATGTGCGCGGTCAGCGCAACGATCGGCGTGCGGATGCGCTGGTTGCTGACTTCCCAGGCTCGCAATTGCTGGGTCGCCGAGAAGCCATCGAGGATCGGCATTTCGCAGTCCATCAACACCAGGTCGTAACGCTGAGCCTTCATTGCTTGCAGCGCTTCTTCGCCATTGCTTGCCGTATCCGGCTGCAGGTTGAGCTTGCCGAGCATGCCGCGAATCACTTTGGTCGAAATCGTGTTGTCTTCGGCGACAAGGATGCGGAAATCGCTCGGCACTTTCGCCGCCGTGGCTGCGGTCACGACTTGCGGCTGGAACACCACCTGGCCTTTGTTGCGCTGGTTGAGTTCGTCCGCCAGCGTAGTCTTGAGCGTGTAACCGGCGACTGGTTTGGCCAGAATCCGTTTGACCCCCGAGTTGCGCGCGATGATCTTGCTCGGTGCGTTGCTGATGCCGGTGAGCATGATCAGCAGGATGTCGTGGTTCAGGCTCGGGTCTTCCTTGATTTTCGCGGCGAGCTGCATGCCGGTCATGCCGGGCATGTTCTGGTCGAGCAGCACCACATCGAAGTAATCGCGCAGATGCGCCTTGGTGCGCAGCAATGCCAGCGCTTCCTTGCCTGAAGGCACGGCGCTGACATTCAAGCCCCACGCGCTGCATTGTTGCACCAGCACTTTACGGCAGGTGTCATTGTCATCGACCACCAGGACCCGTGCGCCCTGCAGTGGACCGTCGAGATCGGAGGTGGGATGTTCCAGACGATCCGGATCCAGCGGCAACGTCAGCCACAAGGTACTGCCCTGACTGGCACCGCTCTTGATGCCGAATTCGCCTTGCATCAGGCGGATCAGTTGACGTGCGATGACCAGCCCGAGATTACCGCCCAAGCGGTTGGCCGAGAGGAAATGCTTGCTGTGCAGCTCGGAGTGCATCAACGCATCACGCTCCTCCGGCTCCATCGGCGCGCCGCTGTCCTGCACGGCGATGCGCAGGCGCGGTTTATTGCTGCGCTCGTCGAGGGCGACGACGATCAGCACTTCGCCTTCGTCGGTTTTCTTCAGGGCGTTTTCCAGCAGACTCAGCAGAGTCTGGCGCAGGCGTGTCGGATCACCGCTGATGACCCGAGGCACTTGCGGCTGGATGAAACTGATCAGTTCAACGTTCTGTTGTTCGGCTTTGGCGCGGTAGATGCTCAGGCAGTCGTCGATCAGCGCGTTGAGGTCGAACTGCACGTCGTCCAGTTCGATCTGTCCGGACTCGAGCTTGGAGATGTCGAGAATCTCGTTGATCAAGGTCAGCAGTTCGTTGCCTGCACTGTGAATGGTCTGCACGTAGTCGCGTTGCTTGACCGACAGGGGTGTGCCCAGCAGCAGTTCGGTCATGCCCAGTACACCGTTCATCGGCGTGCGGATTTCGTGGCTGATCTTGGCGAGGAATTCGGCTTTGGCGTTGATCTCGGCGTTGCTTGCGGCGAGATCGCGGCTGACGCTGAAATTGCTTTCGGTGATGCTGCGCTGGCGCTCGCCCAGCGCAATGCTCATCAGCAGGCCACTGATGCAAATGAATGCCATCAGAGTCATGATCAGACCTTGTGGCGAGACCAGGGTCAGGCCCAGCAGCGCGGGGAGGATGATCAGCGTGCCGACGTTGAATACCACCATCGCGGCCACGAACAGCCGCGCCGGGCGGTAGCCTTTCTGCCAGTGATAGAACGCGACAAACAGCATGCTCAGGCCGGCCAGTCCGACCAGCGCATAAGTGATGATGTTCAACGGCAGGGTGTTGACGAAGAGCAGCAAAAGACTGGACGTGACGATCACCAGGATGTCGCCCAGTAGCAGCTTGTTCAGCGGATGCGGGCCGAGCGGGGCGAAAAAGCGGTAGGCGAACATCAGCCCGGCCGGAGCGGTCAGCAACAGCGCCAGATACGCACCGGGCGTCTGGATCGCATGCCAGTTCGGTAGCCAGGGGCCGGCCAGATTGAGCAATAACAACAGACTCAATCCCAGCAGGCCCTCGCACACCGCCAACCACAGACTGCTGCGCGACCGGGAATAGGCATAGCGCACCAGATTGTGCAGCAACAACATGCCGAGGCAGCCGAACAGCAGGCCGAAGAGCAACGTCTGATTATGGTTGGCGGCGCTCATCACCGCCGATTCCAGAGTGACGTGCGGGCGCAGTTGGTGGTCGGAGACCATGCGCAGATAAACATCCAGAGGCTTGTCGCTGAGCGGCAGCGGCAGCATGAAATCGCTGCTTGGCAACGGACGTTCGGCCTGCGGTTGGTCGGTGCCGGTGTGGCGTTGCTCGATCAGCCTGTCGCCGTCCATCACGTAGAGATCGAGGTTCGACAGGTCGGGGGCGAAGATCCGCAGCACCTGTTCGTGCCTGCCCGGCGCCAGCCTGAAGCGCAGCCACAACGCGCCATCGGGCTCGGCCGCCGTGAGGCGCTCAAGGTCGATGGGGCTGAATTGGTTGATGTAGCGGGTCGAGCGGATGTCGCTGAGTTGCAGGCTGCCCTGATCGTCAAGCAATACCGACCAGCCACTGCCTTGCACGGCCTGGGCCGGCATGCAGAGCAAGGTCAGCAGCGTGACGGTGAAGCTTATGGCAATCCTGAGCCAGCGCACGGCGAAATCCCTTCGTAGGTTGATGCCAGAATATAACGACGCGCGGCGGCGGAACAGCCCGGCGAGGACAGGTATCCCGCGCCGGACTTGATGCACCGCTTATTCCTGAGTTTCGCCACGTTCGCGGGCAATGGCGCGGTAGCCAATGTCCTTGCGATAGAAGCAGCCGTTCCAGTCGATGGCGGCAGCCAGCTTGTACGCTTGCTGCTGAGCTTCGCCGACGGTGGCGCCCATCGCCGTGGCGCAGAGTACGCGACCACCGGCGGTGACGACCTGGCCGTTGTTCAGCGCAGTACCCGCGTGGAAGACTTTGCCTTCCAGACCTGCGGCGGCATCGAGACCGTTGATCGCTGCGCCCTTGGCGTAGTCGCCCGGGTAGCCGCCAGCTGCCAGCACAATGCCGACGCTCGGACGTGGATCCCACTGGGCTTCGACCTTGTCCAGCGCTTGCGCCAGCGCTGCTTCGACCAGCAGCACCAGGCTCGATTGCAGACGCAGCATGACCGGTTGTGTTTCCGGATCGCCGAAGCGGCAGTTGAACTCGATGACCTTCGGATTACCGGCCTTGTCGATCATCAGACCGGCATAAAGGAAGCCAGTGTAGACGTTGCCTTCGTCGGCCATGCCGCGCACGGTCGGCCAGATCACCTGGTCCATCACGCGCTGGTGCACGTCGGCGGTGACTACCGGAGCAGGGGAGTAGGCGCCCATGCCGCCAGTGTTTGGGCCGCTGTCGCCGTCGCCGACGCGTTTGTGGTCCTGGCTGGTGGCCATCGGCAGCACGTTTTTGCCGTCGACCATGACGATGAACGAAGCTTCTTCGCCATCGAGGAACTCTTCGATCACCACGCGCGAACCGGCGTCGCCAAACGCGTTGCCGGCGAGCATGTCACGCACGGCGTCTTCGGCTTCGGCCAGCGTCATGGCGACGATCACGCCTTTACCGGCCGCAAGACCGTCGGCCTTGATTACGATCGGCGCGCCTTTTTCACGCAGATAAGCCAGGGCCGGCTCGATCTCGGTGAAGTTCTGGTAATCGGCGGTCGGAATCTTGTGGCGCGCAAGGAAATCCTTGGTGAAGGCTTTCGAGCCTTCCAGCTGCGCGGCGCCAGCGGTCGGACCAAAGCAGTCCAGGCCACGGGTGCGGAACAGATCGACAACGCCGGCGACCAGCGGCACTTCCGGACCGACGATAGTCAGGGAAACGTTTTTCTCGGCGAAATCGGCCAACTGCTCAAGGGCCAGTACATCGATGGCGACGTTCTCGCACTTGGCTTCAATGGCCGTACCGGCGTTGCCAGGCGCGACGAAAACTTTCTGCACGCGCGGATCCTGAGCCACTTTCCAGGCCAGGGCGTGTTCGCGGCCACCGCTGCCAATGATCAAAACATTCATTTCAAAAACCTCAAAATTCTGTGGGGCGCTACCAAACCTCTGCGTCCGGTCCCTGTAGGAGCTGCCGAAGGCTGCGATCTTTTGATCTTGACCTTCAAGAGCAAGATCAAAAGATCGCAGCCTGCGGCAGCTCCTACATAGAGGGAGCGGTGTATCAGTGGCGGAAGTGGCGCATGCCGGTGAAGACCATGGCGATGCCGGCTTCGTCGGCAGCAGCAATCACTTCAGCATCACGCATCGAACCGCCCGGTTGGATCACCGCCGTGATGCCAACCTTGGCCGCATTGTCCAGGCCGTCGCGGAACGGGAAGAACGCGTCCGAGGCCATCACCGAACCGGCGACCTGCAGACCGGCATGCTCAGCCTTGATCGCGGCGATACGCGCCGAGTTTACGCGGCTCATCTGGCCCGCGCCGACACCGATGGTCTGGCGGTTCTTGGCGTAGACGATGGCATTGGATTTGACATACTTGGCAACTTTCCAGGCGAAGATCAGGTCGTGGATTTCCTGTTCGGTCGGTGCGCGTTTGGTCACGACTTTCAGGTCATCAGCGCTGATCATGCCGATATCGCGGCTTTGCACCAGCAGGCCACCATTGACGCGCTTGTAGTCCCACGCCGCAGCACGGTCAGCCGACCACTCGCCGCAGGCCAGGAGGCGCACGTTGGCTTTTGCTGCAACGATGGCGCGGGCTTCTTCGCTGACCGATGGGGCGATGATCACTTCAACGAACTGACGCTCGACGATCGCTTTGGCGGTCTCGGCATCCAGTTCACGGTTGAAGGCGATGATGCCGCCGAACGCCGATTCGGTGTCGGTGGCGTAGGCCAGCTCGTAAGCCTGACGGATACCGCCTTCAGCGTCCGGGCTCACCGCCACGCCGCACGGGTTGGCGTGCTTGACGATCACACAGGCTGGCTTGACGAAGCTCTTCACGCATTCCAGCGCCGCGTCAGTATCGGCGACGTTGTTGTACGACAGCTCCTTGCCTTGCAGCTGGGTCGCGGTGGCGATGCCGACTTCGGCAGGCTTGGCCTCAACGTAGAACGCCGCGCTCTGGTGCGGGTTCTCGCCGTAGCGCATTTCCTGGGCCTTGATGAACTGGCTGTTGAAGGTGCGCGGAAATTCGCTGCGGCCTTCGGTGCTCAAGGTTTCAACGGCCTGATTCACGGTGCCCATGTAGTTGGCGATCATGCCGTCGTAGGCAGCGGTGTGCTCGAATGCCTTGAGCATCAGATCGAAACGTTGCGCGTAGGTCAGGCCGCCGGCTTTCAGGCCTTCGAGAACGCTGGCGTAATCGCTGGCATTCACAACGATCGCTACGTCTTTATGGTTTTTCGCCGCCGAACGGACCATGGTCGGGCCGCCGATGTCGATGTTTTCGATGGCGGTCGGCAGGTCGCAGCCTGGCTTGTTGATGGTGGCTTCGAACGGGTAGAGGTTGACCGCAACCAGATCGATCGGCTTGATGCCGTGCTCGCTCATGATCGCGTCGTCAGTCCCGCGACGACCGAGGATGCCGCCGTGGATTTTCGGGTGCAGGGTTTTTACCCGACCGTCCATCATTTCGGCAAAACCGGTGTAATCCGCGACTTCCACTGCGGCAACACCGTTGTCGCGCAGCAGCTTGAACGTCCCGCCGGTGGAGAGGATCTCGACGCCCAGAGCTTCAAGCTCCTTGGCGAATTCGAGGATCCCGGTCTTGTCGGAAACGCTGATCAAGGCGCGGCGGATCGGCAGGCGGGTAGTCTGGTCGGTCATCTCAATTTCCATCAAAAGCAAAGGAAGTCAGCAAAAAAGGCGACCGTTTTTTACGCGGGCGCCTTTCTGGTTTGATTGAATGCTTACAGCAGATCGTACTGCTTGAGTTTCTTGCGCAGCGTGCCGCGGTTGAGTCCCAGCAGCTCGCTGGCTTTGGTCTGGTTGCCCTTGACGTAGTTCATCACGCTTTCGAGCAGGGGCGCCTCGACTTCGGAGAGCACCAGGTTGTACACATCCGTGACGGACGCGCCCTCAAGGTGGGCGAAATAATTGTGCAGCGCCTTCTCGACACTCCCGCGAAGGGTCTGGCCTTCTTCGCTCGGGGTATTGAGGTGCTGTTTCAAATTCACGTTGTCGCTCACGGGTGTTGTTCCACTCACTAAAGTCTCGGTCATCATCGTCATGCGGCCACCCCTTCTTCGTCCCCTGTCAGGCTCTTGTAACGCTCGGCGAAGAACTCCCGAACGTTGGCGCATTGTGTTTCCGTGCCATCCAAACGATTGAAGTGGGCGCGAAACTCCTTGGCGCCCGGCAAGGTTGCGAGATACCAGCCCACATGCTTGCGTGCAATTCGCACGCCCATCACGTCGCCATAGAAAGCGTGAAGTGCGGCCAGATGCTCCAGCAGAATGTGTTCCACCTCGAGCAGCTCCGGCGCCGGCAATTTCTCGCCCGTGCGCAGGAAGTGTTCGATCTCGCGAAAAATCCATGGCCGCCCTTGGGCGGCACGACCTACCAGCAGGCCATCGGCACCGGTCGCATCAAGCACGTAACGGGCCTTTTCCGGTGAATCGATATCGCCATTGGCAAACACCGGAATCGACACCGCCTGCTTGATCGCGGCAATCGTGTCGTACTCCGCTTCGCCCTTGTACAGATCGGCGCGCGTGCGGCCATGCACGGCCAGCGCGGTGATCCCGGCCTGCTCGGCGATCTTCGCCACGGTCAGGCCGTTCCTGTTGTCGCGATCCCAGCCGGTGCGGATCTTCAGGGTGACCGGCACATCAACCGCCGCCACCACGGCATGCAGGATCTCGGTCACCAGTGCTTCATCTTTCAACAACGCGGACCCGGCAGCCTTGTTGCAGACCTTTTTTGCCGGGCAACCCATGTTGATATCAATAATCTGTGCGCCCAGCTCGACGTTGGCCCGGGCTGCATCCGCCAGCATCTGCGCATCGCCACCGGCAATCTGTACCGAGCGGGGCTCGGGATCGCCTTCGTGGATCATGCGCATGCGCGACTTGCGGGTGTTCCACAAGCTCATGTCGCTGGTGACCATTTCCGAGACAACCAGCCCTGCGCCCAGACGCTTGCACAGCTGACGAAAGGGCTGATCGGTGACGCCTGCCATCGGGGCAAGAATCAAGCCGTTCTGCAATGTGTATGGGCCGATGCGTACCGCCGACATAGGACTTCCCTGAAGTGGGGCCGGATCATGAGAGTTCGAAAAAGGGTTGGCATGATACCCGCTCTCGATGACTGGATAAAGGCTGAATTGAACAAATTCTGAACAGTTATTCTGTTATCGCCAGCGGTTTGGATGTACCCGCCGAAGTCAGAAATCTGCCGTCAATCGGGAGGCGATGGGGCGGTTCACTCGGGTGAGTGAAAACTCAGGCTGTAATTCACCGCTTTCGGGCCTGGATCGAGAATATCCAGCGCGATGTGGATCGGCGTTTGCGGCGGCATTTCCGCCATGCCTTCGAGGTCGCCGTTGAGGTATTCGCCAGGCTTGAAGCGACGACTGGCGATCAAATGGCCATTCAGGTCGGCAAAGCGCAGCTCCAGCAATGGAAACGGCTGAGAAAACGTCGCGCGGTTATAAATGATCGCATCGACCACCAGCGCACCGCTGAATTCCGGATGGCTGCGCACCACCAGGTTGCTGCTCTTGATGCGTGCAATATCGACTTTGGAAGGCACGGTGCAACCGATTTGCGGACAGAGCTGCTGAAACCACGGCCGGTACTGATCCTGGCGTGCCAGCTCTTCGAAATGGTAGGCAACATATTGGCCGGCAAGGCCGCCCGCCGCGATGAGTACCAACAGCAGCCAGAGCAGGCGCCGGCCCCACGGTGAACGGCGCTTCTGCCAATCGAGCTGCAGCGGATCGTCGGTCAGGTCTTGCAGCACATCGGCGCGTACGCCGGTTTCTGCGCGCTCGCGCTTTTTCCGTGGCGGAGCAACGGGCGGCAGATCGTCATCATCGCTGTCGTCGCTGGCGGAAAAACGGTCGCGGCGCGCATTCGGGTCGATCGGATCGTGCAGGCGCAGTTGCGGAATGGCCGGCTCGTCATCCAGATCCACCGGTTCCAGCGACAACGAGGGTTCGGTGCGCTCGGGTTTGACCGGTTCGATGTCGCTGATCTGCGGCTCGTCGCCCGGTTCTGGCGCTCGTTGGTCGGCGGGTTCGCTGAACAGGCTGTCCGGCCATGCGCCGTCATCCGGCTCGGCACTGTCGCGACGGGCACTCAGGGCGTCTTCGCGCCCGCGGCCGAGTTCGCTGACCGGTTGAATTTCCCGTTGTTCGAGGCGGGCGAGCTCTTCGTCCAGATCCAGGCTGTCGAGATCCAGTTCGGACGCGCTCCATTGCTTCTGGCTGATGGCGCGCGGCGCTGGGGTTTCGAGCATGACCGGCCGTTGTGGCTCGGCGGGAGTTGCTTCAACCGGAGCGGAAGCAACCGGCGTCACCGCATCCTTGCCGGCGTGTTGTTCCAGCAGCTGTTTGGCCGCATTGAACACTTGCAGGCATGAGCCGCAGCGAACCACTCCGCGGGCCACGCTCAATTGAGCGTGGCTGACACGGAAGCTGGTTTGGCAATGCGGGCACTGGGTGACGAAGCTGTCGGTCATGCGGCGATCCGAATTATGCAGGCGGTCATTCTAGCGCCGACGGCCAGTGATGCGCACCCAGCCATCGCGATTGGCAATCGGATCAAGGTCGAAGTCCTGAGCATAAGCGGCGGCGACTTCATCACCTTGTTCGGCGAGGATGCCCGACAGCGCCAGACGACCGCCGGTCTTGACCAGGCTGGACAGCTGCGGCGCCAGCGACACCAACGGGCCGGCGAGAATATTGGCGACCAGCACGTCGGCCTGCACCTGCGGCAAATCTTCCGGCAGATACAGCGGGAACAGATCGTCGGCGATGTTGTTGCGCCCGGCGTTATCGCGCGAGGCCTCCAGCGCCTGCACATCGATGTCGGTGCCGACCGCTTCCCTGGCGCCGAGCAGCAGGGCGGCAATCGCCAGGATCCCCGAGCCGCAGCCGAAATCGAGCACATTGCAGTCTTTCAAATCCTGGCCGTCGAGCCATTCCAGGCACAGCGCCGTCGTCGGGTGGGTGCCGGTGCCGAAAGCCAGGCCCGGATCGAGCAGCAGGTTGACTGCGTCAGGTTCCGGCGCGGCGTGCCAGCTCGGCACGATCCACAGGCGCTGGCCGAAACGCATCGGCTCAAAGCCGTCCATCCAGCTGCGTTCCCAGTCCTGGTCTTCAATGACTTCGCTGTGATGCTCCGGCAGTGGGCTGCCGGTCAGCAGCTCGAGATGGGCCAGAACCGGTTCCGGTTCGGTGCCACCCTCGAACAGGGCGAGCAAATGGGTGTGCGCCCACAGCGGTGTGGTGTTGAGTTCCGGCTCGAAGATCGGCTGATCTTCGGCGTCCATGAAGGTCACCGACACGGCGCCCACTTCAAGGAAAGCGTCTTCGTAGGTTTCGGCTTGTTCCGGGCTGATGGCCAGACGTACTTGCAGCCAAGGCATGGCGGGCACCTTTGAAAAAATATGATTGCAGCCTAGCGGCCAGCGAGAAGCGCGCAAGTTTACGCGAGCGCGGCGCAGAAGACGAACATGGTTGAAGATCAAAAGATCGCAGGCTTCGGCAGCTCCTACGCTGACAGGCGATCCCCTGTAGAAGCTGCTGCAGGCTGCGATCTTTTGTTTTTCTTTCGAGCAGAAACAACAAAGCCGCCCGAAGGCGGCTTTGTCTGGTGCGGGCTGAAGCTTAGTGCTTCTCGCCAGCCAGCTTGTGCTCGAGGTAGTGAATGTTCACGCCCCCTTTGCAGAAGCCTTCGTCACGAACCAGATCACGGTGCAGCGGGATGTTGGTCTTGATCCCGTCAACCACGATTTCGTCCAGGGCATTGCGCATGCGGGCCATGGCTTCGTCGCGGGTAGTGCCGTAAGTGATCAGCTTGCCGATCAGCGAATCGTAGTTCGGTGGTACGGCATAACCGCTGTACAGGTGCGAATCGACGCGAACGCCGTTGCCGCCTGGAGCATGGAAATGCTTGACCGTACCCGGGCTCGGCATGAAGGTTTTCGGGTCTTCAGCGTTGATCCGGCATTCCAGCGAGTGACCGCGGATAACCACGTCATCCTGCGTGAACGACAGCTTGTTGCCAGCGGCGATGCTGAGCATCTCCTTGACGATGTCGATACCGGTGACCATTTCCGAAACCGGGTGCTCCACCTGAACACGGGTGTTCATTTCGATGAAGTAAAAACGACCGTTCTCGTACAGGAACTCGAAAGTGCCGGCGCCGCGGTAACCGATGTCGATGCAGGCCTTGACGCAGCGGGCCAGAACTTCCTGGCGTGCCTTCTCGTCGATGCCCGGTGCCGGCGCTTCTTCGAGAACCTTCTGGTGACGACGTTGCAGCGAGCAATCGCGGTCGCCCAGATGGATGGCCTGGCCCTGGCCGTCGGACAGAACCTGAACTTCGACGTGACGCGGGTTGGTGAGGAATTTTTCCAGATAGACCATCGGGTTGCCAAACGCCGCGCCTGCTTCGGAGCGGGTCAGTTTCGCCGAGGCGATCAGGTCTTCTTCCTTGTGCACAACGCGCATGCCGCGACCACCGCCGCCGCCAGCGGCTTTGATGATCACCGGGTAGCCGACTTCGCGACCGATGCGCAGCGCCGTTTCTTCGTCTTCCGGCAGTGGGCCGTCAGAACCTGGAACGGTTGGCACGCCGGCTTCGATCATCGCGTGCTTGGCCGATACCTTGTCACCCATCAGGCGGATGGTCTCGGCTTTCGGGCCGATGAAGGCAAAGCCGGAGTTCTCGACCTGTTCGGCAAAATCGGCGTTTTCCGCAAGGAAACCGTAGCCTGGGTGAATGGCGGTAGCGCCAGTCACTTCAGCGGCAGCGATGATGGCCGGAATGTGCAGGTAAGACTGAGCGGCGGACGCCGGGCCGATGCAGACGGATTCGTCTGCCAGACCCAGGTGCATCAGCTCTTTGTCGGCCTTGGAGTAAACGGCGACGGTCTTGATGCCCATCTCTTTGCAGGCACGCAGAATCCGCAGGGCGATCTCACCGCGGTTAGCGATCAGAACTTTTTCCAACTTCGCAGTCATCAAAGGCTCTCCGCGGTTCAAACGATGGTGAACAGCGGTTGGTCGTACTCAACCGGCTGGCCGTCTTCGACGAGGATGGATTCGATCACACCGCTGGTTTCAGCTTCGATGTGGTTCATCATCTTCATGGCTTCGACGATGCACAGGGTGTCGCCTTTCTTCACGGTCTGGCCGACTTCAACGAAGGACGGCGAGGTTGGCGAAGATTTGCGGTAGAACGTACCCACCATCGGCGAACGGGCAACAGTGCCGTTCAGCGCTGGGGCAGCAGCGGCAGCCGGGGCGGCGGCAGCGACCGGAGCGGCGGCGACTGGCGCAGCGGCCGGGGCCTGCATCGGCGCCGGCGCGTAGTACTGCTGAGCCGGAGTCTTGCTGTGACGGCTGATGCGTACGGACTCTTCGCCTTCCTTGATCTCGAGCTCGTCGATGCCGGACTCTTCCAGCAATTCGATCAATTTCTTAACTTTACGGATATCCATGAATCATCAACTCCCAAGGGTCGGTCAGGGGCGTTTAACGCTTGTAGTTCAAGTCGTTGCCTGTGTTTCAAGCTGTTCTAGCGCAGCCTCCAGGGCCAGTCGGTAACCGCTGGCGCCAAGGCCGCAGATCACTCCCACCGCTACATCGGAGAAGTAAGAGTGATGGCGGAAAGGTTCGCGTTTGTGCACGTTGGACAAATGCACTTCGATGAATGGGATGCTCACTCCCAGCAGCGCGTCACGTAATGCGACACTTGTGTGTGTAAAAGCTGCTGGATTGATCAGAATGAAATCGACGCCTTCGCCGCGTGCGGCGTGGATGCGGTCGATCAATTCGTACTCGGCATTGCTTTGCAGATACAGCAGATGATGGCCGGCTTCCCGGGCGCGACGCTCCAGATCCTGATTGATCTGCGCCAGGGTCGTTGAACCGTAAGTGCCGGGTTCGCGGGTGCCGAGCAGGTTCAGGTTGGGGCCGTGCAGCACCAATAGGGTTGCCATCTGCGAGTCCTTGTCATGGGTGAGCAAAGTTCAGAACCCGGCGACTATGCCGCAAAGACTTTATGACTGTCCAGTTCTATGCAATAGCCAGCACGATGGCCGATGTTTGCGCGAAATTTATGACTGAGGGATCTGATCCGGTCACTTGAGGTAATCCCTGTAGGAGCTGCCGAAGGCTGCGATCTTTTTTATGTTTGGAAGCAAGATCAAAAGATCGCGGCCTTCGGCAGCTCCAGGGCTTTTCGTCAGACGCGAAAGGCTTGAACGGCGGTATGCAGTTGCCCGCCCAATGCCAGCAGATTCTCACCTTGTTCACGCCCTCGGCCGATACGCAACAGATTATCCCCGCCAAGTTGATGAATCCGCTCGCTGTGATCGCGTATTTCGCTGACCGCGCCACTTTGCTGCGCCGTGACATCGGCGATGCGCACGGCGGTGTCGGCAATGGTCTGGATAGCGCCGACTATCTTGTCCAGCGCGCCGTCCGCCGCCTGCGCCTGATTGGCGGTGGCTTCGGCGTGTTCGACTTGCGCGCGCATGCCCTCGACCGATTGACGGGCGGCGGTTTGCAAGCCTGCGATCAGCGTTTGAATTTCCGCCGTTGCCCCGGCAGTGCGTTGCGCCAGCGAGCGCACTTCTTCGGCGACCACGGCAAAACCGCGGCCCATCTCTCCGGCGCGTGCCGCTTCGATTGCCGCGTTCAGAGCCAACAGATTGGTCTGGTCGGCAATCGAGCGAATCACGGTCAACACGCCGCCGATGGTGGCCGACTCCTCAGCCAGATGTTCAATCATCTGTGCGTTGCCTTGCACTTCGCCAACCAACGCATGCAGGCCGGTCAGGCTCTGGCCGATCACCGTCTGACCATGCTCGACGGCCAGACCGGCGTGACGGCTGGCATCTGCCGCCTGTCGCGCGTCACCGGCAACCTGTTGGATGGTGGCCTCCAGTTCGCCAAGCGAGTCGCGGATCAGCGCCGTATCTCCAGCCTGGTGTTCGGCGCCGCTGTGCAAGTCGTTGCTCAGTTCGGCGAGGGTGCGACTGCTGCCGGCCACTTGCTCGGCATTGCCGCGAATCGTCCCGACCAGATCCACCAGATACGCGCGCAGACGATTGAGCGAGGCTTCGATATCTTGCAGTTCGCGGTTGGTTTTACCCAGATGAATGTCGTGGCTGAAGTCGCCCTCGGCCCACGTTGAAAGCGCCGGCGCCAAGTTCGTCAGGGTGCGCGAGAGGCGTCGCTGTAACGTATCGATCAGCAGCGCGATCAGCAAAATCAGGCCGATCATTGCGCCCTGCATCAAGCGCACTTCACCTTGAATTTGCCCGTGCTGAGCACGCACTACAGGTTCCAGCGCAGCGATGGCTTGCTGCACCGCGGCAATTTTCTGATGGGTGGCGGCACTGAGATCGGTGCGTTTCTGGATCTGCTCGCGTGTACGCGCCAGCTCGGCAGGATAGCGACCGAGCAGGCTGTTGAGTTCGCGTTTGAGCCCGATTCCCGCATCCTCGGCAATGGTTTGTTCGGTATTTTCGATGCCCATCATTGCCGCGAAATCGTCGCTGCCGGATGCGCTTTTCGCGACAACGCCGCGCAAAGGCAGGGCATCGATGGCCTGCGCTTGCGTGCGCAGTTGCGCCACTTCGCGCTCAACGTCTGCCGCCAGCTCGCTGCGCCCACTGCTGACCAGTTTGTCCCGTGCCAGCGACAGTTTGCCCACATGTTGTGACGCGGCGAGCAGCGGCGTCAGATAGCTTGCATCGCCGTCGGCATAGGTGCTGAGCTGATCGAGGCTGGCGCTCAGTTCACGCTCGGCCTGCAACAGCAACGCTTGCGGATCGCCGGCCAGTTTGCCGGCTGCGAGCAGGTCGGTTTTACTGAATTCTGCCAGGCCGGACAGGCTCGGGCGCAGCGTGTCGGCCAGCGTCGGCGGTAGTTCGTCGAGTTCCATGCCAACATTGTCGATGGCTTGGGCGGCACTGCTCAAACGCAGTGCGTCGCCGCTGGCGAGGTAGTCCTCGACGTTGCGCGCCACTTCATTCTGAAATTGTTGCGACAGCCCCAGGTATCGCTCCATCAGCAAATACGGACGTTCAAGGGCTTTTTGCGACCACCACAGCGTGGCGCCGAGTGCGACGCACACGGCAACCAGCAGTAGGGTATTGAGATTGGTGAGCAACTTCAGGCGCATGACGTCTACCAATGGCAGAAATGGTAAGCGCCTGAATTTATTGCGGTTCTGTTACAGGATCATGACCGAATCAGTGGATTTCGATGAAAAAGTGGCACTTTGCTTTGATTCGCGCGCGGCCTGCACTCGATTGCGTCCCGCACCCTTGGCACGGTAAAGCGCCTCATCCGCTTGGCTGGCCATCATCAGGCTGTCGCAGTCGTCGTGCATCTCTACGACGCCGGCGCTGAAAGTGCACCACAAGTCCTGCGGCTGCGCCGGATAATGAATCTCGGCAAAGCGCTGACGGATCTCGTCGAGAACCTGATACGCCGCTTCGATATCGGTGTCGGGCATGACAATCGCGAACTCTTCGCCGCCGTATCGGCCGATGAAGTCGGTCTTGCGCAAACGCTGCTTGAGGAACAGCGCCAGGCTCTTGATCACCCGATCGCCCATCGGGTGGCCATGACTGTCGTTGACCCGTTTGAAGTGGTCGATGTCGAGCATGGCAAAGCTCAGCGGCTTGCTCTCGCGGCGGGCGCGGAAGGAGCAGTCTTCGAGCAGTTGCAGAATGTGCGTGTGGTTGTACAGACCGGTGAGGCTGTCGCGGACCATCCGCGCTTTCAGATTGCGCGCGCGGGCGGCGCGGTTGCGCACGGTGGTGATCAGATGCCGCGGTTTGATCGGCTTGGTCAGGAAGTCATCACCGCCCTCGCTCATGGCGTCAAGCTGCTTGTCCAGATCGTCTTCGGCTGACAGATAAATGATCGGCACGCTGACGTAGCGGTCGTTATGCCGAATCACTTTGGCCAATTCGGTGCCGGTGCAGGCCGGCATGTACATGTCGAGGATGATCAGGTCCGGCTGGAAATCCGCCAATTCGGCCATTGCCTGAATCGGTTCGATCAGCGTGCGCGTGACGATCCCGGCGCTATTGAGCAGGCGCTCGGTGTGCAGGGCCTGCGCACGCGAGTCGTCGATGATCAGCACTTTGTAAGGTTCGTACTGAGCAACGCACGTGAGGACTTCGATTTTCTCCAGCAGGCTCGACGCTTCGAGGGTGCCGGTGAGAAATTCCTGGCCACCGGCGCGCACCGCAGCGAGACGCGTCGGCGTGTCGGTTTCGTGCAGGCTGAAGAACAGCAGCGGTAACGGCTCGTCCAGGCCGACCTGGGCTTCGGCGGCGAGTTTCAGACCGATGCCGGGGCCGCTGAAATCCACATCCATCACGATCGCCGCGGGCAAGCGTTCGACCATCGACGAACGAAAGGCTGCGACGCTGTCAAGCGCCTGGGCGCTCAAGCCGAAGAATTCCAGTTGTTTGGCCAGCCGCTCGGCGCGGTCGTGATCCTGCAACATCACATAGATAGGTTTGCGCAGCGGCGGCAGGAACGTTTGTTCGAGCTGATCGCCATGGCGCAGGCCGGTGCGCGACAAACGCTGCATCAAGCGATTGAGATCAGTGATCAGGCCGCTGCTGAGGCGCCCGCGATTGGCGTCCACCGCTTGCAGCGACTGGCTGATGTGATGCGCCAATTGCGTGTGTTCCGGCTGTTCGAAACGCTCGGCAAAACGCAGCAGGCGCAGATTCGCCTCACTCAGTTCGGCGAGATCGACGGTGGACCACTCACTGCGTTGCAGGCGCTGCCATATCTCAAGAATCTGACGTGCCTGATGAATTACCCGCTGGGCAAAGTGGTGCTTGAGACGCTCACGGCTGGGGTCTTCTGGCTCGGTCATATCCTGACTACTAGTTAGGGTGCATGCTGAGATCGACTGGTGGCTCTATGCTAGCACCTCTTTTCCCTTAGACCAGTGTCGTAAGTCAATAATCTGTAGAGCAAGACCATTCAGTTTGTGACTGGGTGGTTTTGTTTTTTCAGCGTATGCCGTACAGACGCCCGTTCTACGGGCGTTTAAGACCTTTCCTGCGAATGCTGACTGGATTTCGCTAGCCTTGATGGGCGACGTCCTACAGCGGTTTCTGATTTTTCCGCGACCCGGTTTCACGAGATGAGTTGACTGGTACGGTTCAGGGATTCCCCTAGCTGCCGTCTCTCCAACATGAGCCAATGTTTCAACGAACACGCCAGTGATAGCCAGCGCCTGAATCATGCCATCACGCCGATTGACGAGTGTGCTTGCAGCGACGAGGTGCTGTATGGCGAGCGGATGCGGGTGACGCAAGTGCCGGTGCTGACCTGCCAATGCCTTTGGCGCACCTATCAGAGTCAGGCCGAGGAAATCGTTGCGCCCAAGGGCGTCTTTATCACCGATCCGGTCAAACGCAACCGAGCGATCAACGCGGCTTATGCCCGGCTCTGGCAGCACGACAAGCGGTTTCAGTGGGCCGGTCTGGCAGCATTCGCGTCCAAGCAGGTGGGCTGCGGATTGCTGCATGCGGCTGAAAGTATCGAACGCATCCGCGGGGAATACGAAGCGCGGCAGCGAGTGCGTGCCGGGCGCAGTGAGTCGGGGTTGCTCACACCGGAGAAGATGCCGGAACAGGCCGATGACTTGCGGGAATATCAACTGGCCCAGGCGCGCAATCCGGTGTCCGCCATGGACGTTCGGGTACCGGGCGAAAAGCTGTCGGTGGTGGAGCAACAGTTCCGGCATGTTTACGAAATGATGGCGATGGGCAATACCACGCTGTTTCTGGATGTGTACCCGTTGCATCAGTTTTATGCGTTGCGGGGGTTGGGGGAGTTGAAGAAGTGTCTTGAGGAACGGCAGAACATCTATGGGCACGTGAAGTTTTCAGTGCTTTGGCCGGTGGGGCAGAAACAACTTCGCTTCGGTTTGAGGTTTCCAGAAGTCCTAAAAGCTTTTGAGGCCGTAGAAAGAGGGAATATCGCGGAAAGCGTTGAACATCTGGCGCGACACGAACAGCGAAACATCCTCCAGCCCACTATTTACGAAGACGGCCATCTGGTGACTTTGTTACGTGGCAATCATCTTTCCTACGTAACAGGTTTTCCTTCCGGCGTTGCACAGGCCATCGAGCTGACGCTGACCAGTCAATGCCGGGGCGTTGACGATGGCCGTACGATCAGCTTCAGCAATCATCCGTTTGCAGATTTGTCCGATGTTGATCAGCGAATGGAGTTCGTGCTTCGGGCAGCTGCTCGTTTTGACCAAATGCTCAATGACGAAAATAAAGATTCATTGGCGCAATCCATAGGTGAGATCGCTGCAATGGAGGGCACTTGATGATCTCATGCAACGTTCTATTCAGTTGGCGCAGTTGGGCATGGTTGGTGTTTTTTGCCGTTTTGGCAATCGCTGCCGAGCATCAGTTGACGCAATCATTATGGGACGAGCCCGTGATCGTGCTCGAAATCGGCGGTACCTATGAAAGCATGCTCGAGCAATCTACCGCCTCATTCAGTCCGTTGATTCGGGGTCATATCTGGGCCGGGATTCCGAAGACGGATGCGCGTCTGCGCTTTGTCGATTCGCAGTATGGTTTCGATACGCCTCTGGCGCGGTTTTTGTCAGTAGGTTTTAACGACAACTTGGTTGACGACATCCGTATGTCTCCGCAAATAGAGCCGTTGCTGATCGACGATGCCATGAAAGTCGTTCTCGACCTGCAAGCCCAATGGTGCGCAAAAGGCTGGAGGCCGATAGGCACACGGCGCAATCCGACCATATCGGATACTCCCGAGTGGCGCGCTTATCTCAGGAACGGAGAACTCGCTGGATACTCCTACTGGCAGGCTGGTGACAAGTATCAGGCAATGCTGATTCTAGGGAGATTCAACGACTACAGGTATCCCGACCAGGAACGCTATCTCATTACCCTCGCTATCGCGGCGCCGTGGCTCCAATTCGAAGAAGACGAAAGTCGGTTCGAGCCTCATCACTCCCCGCCGCCCCAACCTAAAGAAGGAACTCAGTCATGCCAGGCGTTTGCGGTGTCGGCGCAGTTCATTGCTGAAGATTCTGTCATGGAGGGCGGTGGATGAGCCTGCGCTTCTCTCATTTCAACCGGCGCCATTGGGCGTTGCTGCTATGTATTGTTTTGGTGCTGGCCGCGTTACGGCAATTGGTGCAGCCGCTCTGGGATGATCCAGTGATTACCTTGGGGATCGGAGAAACCTATGAGTTTCTTTTTCCTTAGACCAGTGTCGTAAATCAATAATCTGTAGAGCAAGACTAATCAGTTTGTGACTGGGTGGTTTTGTTTTTTGAGCGTATGCCGTACAGACGCCCGTTCTACGGGCGTTTGAGACCTTTCCTGCGAATGCTGACTGGATTTCGCTGGCGTTGATGGGCGACGTCCTACAGCGGTTTCTGATTTTTCCGCGACCCGGTTTCACGTGATGAGTTGACTGGTACGGTTCAGGGATTCCCCTAGCTGCTGTCTCTTCAACATGAGCCAATGTTTCAACGAACACGCCAGTGATACCCAGCGCCTGAATCATGCCATCACGCCGATTGATGAGTGTGCTTGCAGCGAAGAGTTGCTGTACGGCGAGCGGGTGCGGGTGACGCAAGTGCCGGTGCTGACGTGCGCTGGTCTCTGGCGTATCTATCAGCGTGAAGCCGAAAATATCGTTGCGCCGGCCGGCGTTCTGATTGCCGATCCTGTGGAGCGTAACCAGGCAATCAATGCGGCCTATGCCCGGTTGTGGTTGCAGGATTCTCGTTTTCAATGGGCAGGCCTGGCGGCGTTTGCCTCGAAGCAGGTCGGCTGTGGATTGCTGCATGCTTCAACCAGTGTCGATCTGATTGGTCAGCAGCGAGAAGCCAGATCCCGCTTGCGTGACATTCGTCGAGAGGCTGGATTGCTGACGTCGGGGCGGCGTGAAGAACAGGCGAAAGCATTGGATGATTACAAGGCAGCGAGTGCGAGTAATCCGGCCTCCGGATTGGATCTGCACCTGGGCGGCGATGAGTTGACGGTCATACAGCGGCAGTTTCGCCACGTGCATGAAATGATGGCTTTGGGGAATACCACGCTGTTTTTGGATATCTTTCCGCTTCATGCGTTTTACGCCAATCGGGGTCTGAAAGAATTCAGTACTTGCCTAAAGGCAAGGGGGGGGATTTACGGCCATCCTGGGTTTCCAGTGCTGTGGCCCGTTGGGCAGGAGCAACTGAAGTTTGGGCAATACTTCGAGGTTTTATTGCGGGCATTTCAAGCTATAGAAGCGGGGGATATTGCGCGAAGTGTGAAGCTTCTAGCGGAACATGAGCAGCGTCACATACTTCAACCGAGCATTTATGAAGATATGCGCCTTATCGCTTTGCTTCGAAGCAATCACGCGTCCTTCGTCACAGGTTTTCCCTCCGGAGCTGCCCAGGCCATCGAGCTCACGTTGGCCAATCAGTGCCGTTCGCTTGAAGACGGACGCACTATCGGTTTTGACGACAATCCATTCGCCAACCTCGCTGACGTCGAACAGCGTATGGAGTTTGTGCTTCGGGCTGCGGAGCGTTTCGATGATTTGCTAAATGGCGTTCATAGTTCCGCTCTTGAACAGTCAATAAGAGATATTGCGTCCGGAACGGCGGCCCAATGAAGCTGCGTAAATGGATAGATGGCTGGCGGTTTGTTTTGCTCGCGGTGATAGCGGTCGCGTTACTGCGCTGGTCAATTGAATGCATGCAAGACGATTTCGAAATCGCCCTGACGATCAATGAGCCTTGGGAGCAGATGAGTCAACGCTCATTTGCCGCGGTCGGGCCCGCGCCTGCCAATGCTGTCTGGACAAGCAAATCCAGATCGGGTGTGCGTTTGCGTTTCATCGATCCGGAATTCGGTTTTGTGACTCCCTTAGCCCGCGATTTCAGGATTATTGCCAAATCGAATGATCTGGTGGGGCGTGTTCGTCTCTCACCGCAAATGACGCCGCTTTCACTTGATGAGGCACTCATTGTCGTCTCGGATCTGCGTGATCAGTTGCGCAACAAATGCTGGGTGGAAGCAAAAGTGATGGATGACCCTCCGATAGCGGACACCTTGCAATGGCGCACGTGGTTTCACTCCCGTACGGAACACGCGATGTCTTTTTGGCTGGCGGCTGACAAGTACCAGTTACAGCTCGATATAGAGCCATGGCGGATGAGGACTCACAAAACAGACCCGCGTTATCGAGTTGTGTTGATGGTTGATGAGCCTTTTTTGCCGTTTGCCAATGCAGCATCTGCGAATGGCTGCGTTCGCAGCGACAGTAAAACCTCATAAAATCAAGGAGCAACCCCATGCCCATCCCAGCCTTCATGACCATACACGGCAGCCGTCAAGGCCTGATCAGTGCCGGCGCGTTCACCGAGGCTTCGGTGGGTAACAGTTATCAGACGGGGCGTGAAGACCAGATCATGGTGCAGGCATTCAGCCACGGGCTTTTTGTGCCGAAGGGGCAGGGGGCGGGGCGCAGGATGCACAAGCCGCTGATCATCACCAAAACCCTCGACAAGGCCTCGCCGCTGATCAATACCGCGTTGTGTTCCGGTGAGCTGCTGAGTCAGTGCCGTCTGGAGTGGTATCGCACGTCGGCGCAAGGGGTGCAGGAGCACTTCTACACAATTGAGCTGGAGGATGCATTGATCGTCGGGGCCGAGATGTTGATGCCGCATTGTCTCGATGCCAGGACGTCGCACCTGACGCAACTGGAGAAGGTCCACTTCAGCTATCGGCGCATCTATTGGCGCCACGAAATCAGCCGAACCATGGGCTCCGACGACTGGCAAGGCGAGGGCCAGGGATGAGGCTCGTTCGTGAATCAAGCCTGACGGATAACGAGCGTCAGCATGCCTATCCGGCGAAGCAGGCGCTGGCGCAGGTCGCCCGCGTATTGAAGACGCGCCAACCGCTCGAAGGGCTGGACCAGCTACGCGCAGGCTTGATGATCAATCTCGACAGCGAAGTGCTGGCGCAGATCAAGCAGGGAGAATGGTGCTTGATCAAGGCCGAGGCCGACTATGGCCACTGGCAGGTTGCCGAGGCGGTTTTCGAGCAAACCGTGCTGGATCTGCTGAGCAATCCGCCCGCGCAGCCGACGCGTACGCCGCGAATCTTTCGCCTGGTCGACAGCGTGACCGGTCAACCCTTGCCTGAGCAGGCGTACATCGCCACGGTCGACGGGACCCCCAACCAGCGCCGAACCGATGCCCAGGGCATTGCACATCTGTTTATGGCCGAAGAAGTGCGGCAGCTTTCATTGCGGATTTTCAACGTCTGATTTGCAGCGACTATCCTTTGGTTCGCGACACCCTCCGCTTGTTTTGCGTCAGCCTCCCGATAGCGGGTGCCCGGCCAAGGCACGTTGTTGTATGGTTGTGGTCGAACCGTTGAACCCAAGTGATTGAAAGGATATCGCCATGCTGGACTGGAAAAACCGCGCGGGCAGCGCGCCTGAACGTGCCGCCGAGCCCAAGTCGGCCACCCGCAGCTATGTCGGCGGGCTGCTGTTCAGCCGTGCGCTGGCTACGCTGCTTGGCATTTATCTGCTCGTGACCGGCGCTCTCGGCTGGTACTGGAGTCAGGAGCCGGCGCTGTTTCCGGTGGCGCAAAACGCGCAGGTCGCGGCCGAGAAGGAAGGCAAGCAAATGGTGGTCGGCTACACCACCGTCGAAACCCTGAAATCGGTTGCCGGTACGCTGCTCGACAAGCCGGGCGGTTACATTTCCAACGACCGTTTTCCGCCTGGCCTGTGGATGGACAACACGCCAAGCTGGGAATACGGCGTGCTGGTTCAGGTTCGCGATCTGACGCGTGCCTTGCGCAAAGACTTTGCCCGTTCGCAATCGCAGTCGGCGGAAGATGCCGATCTCGCGAAAGCCGAACCGCGTTTCAACTTCGACAACAAGAGCTGGGTCCTCCCGTCCAGTGAGTCGGAGTATCAGGAAGGCATCAACTCTCTGAGCCGCTATCAGGCTCGCCTGTCGGACCCGACTCAGAAAAACGCGCTGTTTTATGCGCGCGCCGACAACCTGAACAACTGGCTCGGCGATGTCGGCACCCGTCTCGGTTCGCTGTCGCAGCGGCTGTCGGCCAGTGTCGGCCGGGTCAAACTCAACACCGCGCTGAAAACCGAAGTCCCCGCTATTGGCGAAGTGCCGCAGGTTGACGAAGAAGTCGTGGAAACCCCATGGATGCAAATCGACAACGTGTTCTACGAAGCGCGCGGTCAGGCGTGGGCGCTCTCGCATTTGCTGCGCGCAATTGAAGTCGACTTCGCCGATGTCCTGGCGAAGAAGAACGCCACGGTCAGCGTGCGTCAGATCATCCGTGAGCTGGAGGCTTCGCAGGAGCCGGTGTGGAGCCCGATGATTCTCAACGGCAGCGGTTTTGGCGTTTTGGCTAACCATTCATTGGTCATGGCCAATTACATTTCCCGGGCCAACGCTGCAGTGATCGATTTGCGTCAATTGCTCAATCAGGGCTGATTCATGAGTGAGAACGCCAGAGAAGCGGCGCATCGCGCCGCTTCGGACGCCGAACAGATCGCCTGGGTCGACGAGCAGGACAACCTGCTCGGTGCTCTGGTGCGCGCCGACTTGCGCGAGCGCGGGCTGATCGGGCGCGGCACTTACATCATGTTGTTCAATTCCGCCGGTGAGCTTTGCGTGCATCGGCGCACCTTGAGCAAGGCGATCTATCCCGGTTATTGGGACGTGGCGGCAGGCGGCATGGTGCAGGCGGATGAGACATACGCTGAATCGGCTGCCCGCGAGCTGGAAGAGGAATTGGGTGTCAGCGGCGTCGAGTTGACCGCCCACGACCATTTCTACTTCGAGGACACCGGCAATCGCCTTTGGTGTTCCGCGTTTTCCGCCGTGTGGGACGGGCCGTTGATTCTGCAACCGGAAGAGGTTCTTGAAGCGCGGTTCATTCCGGTTGAACAGGTCATGCGCGAAATCCAGCAGAAGCCTTATTGCCCGGACTCTCTGGCGGCACTGAAGCGTTATCTAAAGGCGCAGCAAAGCGACGTCGCAAACAACACATAAATTGGCGCCGATTGGCACTTAGCAATCCGGATTTTTGCCGTTACACTGCGCGACCTTTTCAAGCTGCACCGAATAGTTTGAGGTGGGCCTGCTGACCCACTGTAGAAGCTGCCGAAGGCTGCGATCTTTTGATCTTGTTTTAAAGAGCAGGATCAAAAGATCGCAGCCTTCGGCAGCTCCTGCAGTTCAGCAGTCTCGTCGCCAAATTCCGATGCAGTAGCGCTGCCCCTGCCTGAGTGGGGCTTCGCGGTCGCTGACCTTGCCCAAGGTTGCGATCAGTCTTTGTCCTCCCGAGAGGATTGCCGGTGGCCAAAAAAGCCGCATCCTTCGCCGCCCTGGGCGGCCTGGTATTTTCCACCGACGCAGGTCGTCATTGCCCGGAATGCAGTAAGCCGGTGGACGCCTGTATCTGCAAACAAACCGTGATCCCGGCCGGCGACGGCATTGCCCGCGTGCGTCGCGAAAGCAAGGGCCGCGGCGGCAAGACGGTGACCACCATCACCGGCGTGCCGCTGGCCGAAGACGCGCTCAAAGAGTTGGCGACGACGTTGAAAAAACGTTGTGGCACCGGCGGGGCGTTGAAGGACGGCATCATCGAAATCCAGGGCGATCACGTCGAGCTACTCTTGGCTGAGCTGGTCAAGCACGGTTTCAAAGCGAAGAAGTCCGGCGGCTAGCAGCCTCTGTGAAACCCACCTGCGGCTTGATCCGGTTCTGAAATACTTGAGATCCGGCGTCGTCTCCATGGTTTTCACAGAGCCTGTTCATGACCGGTTTCTAAACTCCACGCGGTCAGTGCGGTCTACCGCCGCACTGACGAACCGTCATTTTCATTCTTTAGACTGCGCCGGCCTGAACCCCAGGCGACGCACTATGACTTCTTTATAGGGGACTTCGATGTCCGTACGACGCACACGTAAAGACGATGGCAGCCAATGGACAGTTGCGGACAGCCGCAGCGTTTACGGGATTCGCCATTGGGGGGCCGGGTATTTCGCGATCAATGAAGCCGGTCGCGTCGAAGTTCGTCCGAACGGCCCGAGCAGCTCGCCCATCGACCTGTTCGAGCAAGTCGACCAACTGCGCAAAAGCGGTTTGTCCTTGCCGTTGTTGGTGCGCTTCCCCGACATCCTGCAGGATCGTGTTCGCCAGTTGACCGGCGCCTTCGATGCGAACATCGAGCGCCTGGAATACCAGAGCAAATACACCGCGCTGTACCCGATCAAGGTGAACCAGCAAGAAGCGGTGATCGAGAACATCATCGCCACTCAAAACGTTTCCATCGGTCTGGAAGCCGGTTCCAAGCCCGAGCTGCTGGCCGTGCTTGCGCTCGCGCCGAAGGGCGGCACCATCGTTTGCAACGGCTACAAGGATCGCGAGTTCATTCGTCTGGCCCTGATGGGACAGAAGCTTGGCCACAACGTGTTCATCGTCATCGAGAAAGAGTCCGAAGTCGCTCTGGTGATCGAGGAAGCCGCCTCGCTCAAGGTCAAGCCACAGGTGGGTCTGCGCGTGCGTCTGTCGTCGCTGGCCTCGTCGAAGTGGGCGGACACCGGTGGTGAGAAGTCCAAATTCGGCCTGTCTGCGGCGCAGTTGCTGTCGGTGGTCGAGCGCTTCCGTGGCGCCGGCCTGGATCAGGGCATCCGTCTGCTGCACTTCCACATGGGCTCGCAGATCGCCAACCTCGCCGACTACCAGCACGGCTTCAAGGAAGCGATCCGTTATTACGGCGAGTTGCGCAACCTCGGCTTGCCGGTTGATCACATCGACGTGGGCGGTGGCCTGGGTGTCGACTACGACGGTACGCACTCGCGCAACGCCAGTTCGATCAACTACGACATGGACGATTACGCCGGTGTCGTGGTCGGCATGCTCAAGGAATTCTGCGATGCGCAGAGCCTGCCGCATCCGCACATTTTCTCCGAAAGCGGCCGCTCGCTGACCGCCCACCACGCGATGCTGGTGGTGCAGGTCACTGACGTCGAGAAACACAACGACGAAATCCCGCTGATCGAAAACAAGGAAAACCTGCCGGAAACCGTGCAGTGGCTGGTGGATCTGCTTGGGCCGACCGACATCGAAATGGTCACCGAAACCTACTGGCGCGCCACGCACTACATGAGCGATGTGGCTGCACAGTACGCTGACGGCAAACTGACCCTGGCGGAAAAAGCCCTGGCCGAGCAGTGCTACTTCGCCGTCTGCCGTCGCTTGCACAACTCGCTGAAAGCGCGGCAGCGTTCGCACCGCCAAGTGCTCGACGAGCTCAACGACAAGCTGGCCGACAAGTACATCTGCAATTTCTCGGTGTTCCAGAGCCTGCCGGACACCTGGGCGATCGACCAGGTACTGCCGATCATTCCGCTGCACCGTCTCGACGAGGAGCCGTTGCGCCGTGCAGTGCTGCAGGATCTGACCTGCGACTCCGATGGCAAGATCAACCAGTACGTCGACGAGCAGAGCATCGAAACCAGCCTGCCGGTACACGGTTTGAATGAAGGCGAAGATTATCTGCTTGGCGTGTTCCTGGTCGGCGCCTACCAGGAAATCCTCGGCGACATGCACAACCTGTTCGGTGACACCGACTCGGTGAACATCTACCAGAACGCCGATGGCAGCGTCTACCACGCCGGCATCGAGACCCACGACACCATCGAAGACATGTTGCGTTACGTGCATTTGTCGCCGGAAGAGCTGATGACCCACTACCGCGACAAGTGCGCCAGTGCCCGCATCAGTGCCAGCGAGCGCACGCAGTTCCTCGATGCATTGCGTCTGGGGCTGACCCGTTCTTCTTACCTGTCTTCCTGAGGTCAGGTTGCCTGCCCGCCGGGTTGTCTGAAATTTTCCCGATAGTTGCGGAAATTTCAGATGACTCGGTGGGACACTTCCCAAAATCTCCGCGAAATATAGGCTCATCCCGGCCAGCAAAGTCATTCGGTCTGCTTTTCGCGTAGGTCATTTCCTAAGTTGTAGTTGCGCTCTCTACTCAGCCATGGCTCTCGGCGAGAATCCCCGGCCGCCCCTCCTGTAGAGATCCGCCAATGTTCGATCCCACCAACGAGTCGTCGTTTCGTCTCGATGTAGCGGGTCTGTCCGCTCCCTTCGAAGTCCTGGCCTTTACCGGTAACGAGGCCCTCAGCGAGCCCTTCGCGTTTGAAATCGATGTGTTGGTCGAAGATGCGCATCTGGACCTTGCCAGTTTGTTGCACCGATCGGCATTTCTGTGTTTTGGCGCCGCGCATGAGGGCGTGCACGGCCAGTTGCAGAGTCTGCTCCAGCACGAGCACGGCAGTAGCTCGCGGTTATGTCGGGTTCAGCTCGGGCCGAAATTGAGTTGCCTGGCGCTACGGTTCAGCCAGCGCATCTTCAGCGGTAAATCCGTGGTGCAGATGCTTGATCAAGTGCTCAAGGAACACGGAATCACAGGCGCTCAGCGCCGCTTCGACTGCTGCGCCAAATATTCCCCCGGCACGTTTTGCACTCAATACTGCGAATCGGATCTGCAGTTTCTCCAGCGCTTGTGCGCCCAGGCGCGTCTTCATTATTACTTCGAACACCGGCGCGATGGGCATTGCCTGGTATTCGGCGACGATCCTGCCGGCCTGCCGACAACCGCTGTGGCACGGTTTGCCGTTGCGGGCGAAGAGGCCGTCCCCGCTGTTCGGCAGTGGCAGTTGCAGGACAAGGTGCAGCACGTCCCGGCAACGGCGCCGCTGCGCACAGCGCAAGGCCAGACCCATCTGGCCGGGCTGCGCAGTGGTCAATGGTTGCCGCTGACCGGTCATCCTCTAGCCGAATGCAATCGTCGCTGGTTATTGACCCGGGTGGAGCATCACGCCGATCAACTCATGGAACCGGTCTACAGCAACCAGATTTTTGCCCTTGAGCAAGCGTCAGCATTGGCGCCGACGGCCGCGTCCTCGAGGCGACGCATGCACAGCCTGCAACGGGCCTGGGTGGTGGAAGTCGACGAGCCGCGCCCCGATCACTCGCGCCCGGTCGCGGTGCAATTCGATTGGCTGTATCAAGGCGAAGGTGCCGCCCCCAGCCATTGCTGGCTACCGTTGGCTCCGTCGCTGCAGCAGGCACCGAGCGCCATACTGGGCGAGGGTGTCGAAGTGGTGGTGAGTTTTCTCGAGGGTGACCCGGATCAGCCAATCATCAGTGGCATCTTGCAAAACCCTGTCGCCAGCGTCGACCACGAAGACCAGCCGCCATCGCCTGTCTTGCCAATGAGCCTGAGCGACAGCACGCTACGCCTGCTGCAATCGGCTGAGCCGTTGCTGTTGTTGTGTCTGATTCCCGGGGGCGGCAGTTTCAATCACTGTGCGCATTCGGTGTGCACCTGCCGATTGGTCGCCACCCTCGAACAGAGTGGCGGGCAATGAGTGGCGCAAGGCTCGATATGGATGCGCAGTGGTTATTACTTGACCGGGTGGATAGCCCGAGGGCGGTGCAGACGCTGCGTCAGGGGTTTGCCGGTGTGCAAAGCTTCTGGCTGTTTGACGACACCGAATTTCAGTCGGCGCGTGAGCTCGGGCCGCAATTGATCAGTTTGCAAGGTTGCCCGGCCTTGAATTCGCTATGTCAGCGCGATCCGCAGACCTGGCGCGGCTTGTTGCTGCACAGCTCAAGGCCCGGCGAAGAACTGCTTGCGCATTTGCGCCGGATGCTCACGGTTTCCCTGGGCCTCAGTCACCGCGCGCTGCTGGGTTTCTACAACCGTCAGACCGCCAGCTACTTTTTCGATGCCTGTGATGCCCGCGAATTGAGCCGTTGGCTCGGGCCTGTCCAGCACGTGACCTGGTTCGGGGGCACCTGGGCGGACCGCGCAGTTGGCAGTGAAGGCTGGCAGCAACTGCACAATCCAGGCTTGGCAGTCGCGCGCCTCGGCGTTGAGGAATCACTCAGCCCGCGCCAGCGCGAACGCCTGCAAACCTGTTTGCTGGAACAACATGCCTACCGCTGGAGTCAATCGATGGGTGTCGCTTATCCACAGTTATGGAGCCATGCCCAACAGGGGCTGATGCTGGGATTCACTGATCGCAGCGTACTCGATGAATGGCTATGGCTACGCTTGCAACACCCGCGAAAGGTTCTGCCGCTGCTGCCGGAAGGGCTGCCGCAGCAGGACCGACTCGACGACCTGCGCAGCCAATGGCAGAACGACCACCCCTGAGGCAAACCGTTTATGGCAGGTACACTCCGACCCTGGTTCGGCGCATTGATCGGCGGGCTGTTGTTGCTTGGCCTTGGCGGTTGCTCGCCGGTCGGGCTGCTCAATGCGCTGACCCCGCAGGCGTCCTTCACCCGCACCGCCGGGATTGCCTATGGTGAGGATCCGCGGCAGAAGCTCGACGTTTATGTCCCCCGGCATCCGCTCGATGACGCGCCGGTAGTGCTGTTTTTTTACGGTGGCAGCTGGAACAGTGGCGTGCGCGAGGATTACACCTTCGTCGGCGAGGCATTGGCCTCGCAGGGGATTGTCGCGGTCATCGCTGACTATCGGCTGTATCCGCAAGTGCGCTATCCATTGTTTCTTGAGGACGGCGCACTTGCTGTGGCGTGGGCCCGCACCCACATCTCCACGTTTTCCGGCAACCCGCAGCGCTTGTATCTGATGGGCCACAGCTCTGGCGCCTACAACGCGGCGATGCTGGCGCTGGACCCGCGGCTGCTGGCAGCGGTGGGCATGTCGACGAGGGATCTCAGTGGCTGGATCGGTCTGGCCGGGCCGTACGATTTTCTGCCGATCGAGAACCCCGACGTGCGCCCGGTGTTTTTCTGGCCGGACTCACCGGCGCAATCGCAGCCAATCAATCAGGTCCGTCGGGGTGCGCCGCCAGCCTTGCTGATCGCCGCGACCGAGGATGAATTGGTCAACCCGACACGCAACACCGGCGGCCTCGCGAAAAAACTGCGCGAGGCGCAGGTGCCGGTGCAGGACCTGTATTACTCGCGCCCCGGCCACGTGACGCTGGTGGCGGCATTGTCGCGGCCGTTGCGGCACCTGGCGCCTGTGCTGGAGCAAATCGTCGGTTTCATCAAGCACACGCCGGGTCAGTGAGCGGCGCCGCTGAACCAGCCATCGCTTCGTTTGAGATACCAGGCGATTGCGCCCAGTGTCAGGCTGCGCAACACCATGAACAACAGGAACGACAGCCACAACCCGTGATTGCCCAGAGCTTGCAGCGCCCAGGCGAACGGCAGGAGCAGGGCAACGGTCAGCAGCATGCCGTTGCGCATTTCCCGCGCACGGGTAGCACCGATGAACAGGCCGTCGAGCAGATAACTCCACACAGCGATCAAAGGCAGCACGGCGAGGTAGGGCAAGTAGATGAAGGCTGTTTCGCGCACACTTTGGATATCTGTCTGCATTTCGATGAACAAATGCCCGGCCAGCATAAACAGGGCGGCAAAGCCCAGACTGGCAATCAGTGACCAGCCACCGGCAATCACCAGAGAGCGGCGCAAGGCCAGGCGGTCCCGGGCGCCGATGGCATGGCCGCATAACGCTTCAACCGCATGAGCCAGACCGTCCAGTGCGTGTGCGGTGAGCAGCAAGCCGTTGAGCAGCAGCGCATTGGCAGCGACCGTCGCATCGCCGAGCCGCGCGCCCTGAACGGTGATCATGAAAAACACCGATTGCAGCGCCAGGCTGCGGATGAAGATGTCGCGATTGACCGCCAGCAACGGACGCCAGCTCTGCCAACGCTGTAACGCCGCCCAGACGATGTGCCCCGGATATGCGCGCAAGGCCTTGCGCGTCAGCAGCAAGCCGAGCAGGGCGCCGCTCCACTCGGCAATCACCGAGGCGCGCGCCGAACCGACCACACCCCAATCCAGACCGATGACGAACCACAGATTGAGCGCGATGTTGATCAGATTGGTGGTCAGCAGAATCGCCAGCGGCGCCCGGGCGTTTTGCGTACCGAGAAACCAGCCGACCAATGCGTAACTGGCGAGCGCTGCCGGCAGGCCAAACAACCGCGTATGGAAGAAGTCGCGAGTCAGTTGATCGAGCTCCGCAGACGGTTGCATGAAGTGCAGCGCAACGCCGCTGAGCGGTACGCCGAGCGTGCCCAAGACCAGCGCCAGGCCCATCGCCAGCAGTAAACCCTGCAAGAGAATCTGGCGCAGCGCCGCACCGTCGCTACGTCCGGCGGCTTGCGCGGCGAATCCGGTGGTGCCCATGCGCAGGAAGCCCATGGCCCAGGCAAGAAACGTGTACAGGCTGGCGCCGACCGCTACGGCGCCCAATTGATGGGCATGGGGCAAATGGCCGACAACGGTACTGTCGACAAGCGCCACCAGCGGTACGGAAATATTCGACAGGATCATCGGCGCGGCGAGCGCCCAGACCTTGCGATGGGTCGAGCGATCGCGCCAGTCGGTAATCAGGTTGGACATGCAGGCTCCTTGGGGGAGCGGGGATTGTAACGATTAACGCGATCCCTTGTAGGAGTGAGCCTGCTCGCGATAGGTCGGCCCAGTGACAACAGCGTCGAATGACCCACCACTATCGCGAGCAGGCTCACTCCTACAGGGTTTTATGGTGTCAGTGGATAATCCAGCTCAACAACCACAACCCCAACAGCAGCCAGATGATCCCGGCGATGATTGACGCGTTCATGAACGCGCGGATCGCCGACCACAACAGCATCAGCCCGACGATCAGCGCGATGATGCTGATGATCGATGTGTCCATTCCCAGCGTCTTCGCCAGACCGTCGACGAAGTTGCCGCCGGCATTGCTCAGCATATTGAAAAGCCCGCTGAGGCCATCGACGATAAAGCGGATGACCGACCCGAGCGCCTGGCCGAGCCATTCGAAAAAGCTTTCTACCTGCATGTGTGCATCCTGATGAAAGAGCTGATCCTTGGGCAGCCATTGACGTGGCCGAGTTCCGTGCCCGAAGTATGGCTCAACGCCGCGCCGAACGGAAAACCTGTAGGAGCTGCCGCAGGCTGCGATCTTTTGATGTTGTTTTTGCAGATCAAGATCAAAAGATCGCAGCCTTCGGCAGCTCCTACAGGTTGTTTGCTGGCGGTCAATCCGGGTAACAATTCAGCCCCGCGCCCCACTGTCTATTCTGACGCTCTCGATACGTTCAACCGCAGGACCCGCAGCATCAGTTTCAGCTACGAACTCTGATTCCGTATAGGAGCTGCCGCAGGCTGCGATCTTTTGATGTTGTTTTTTTGAGCTCAAGATCAAAAGATCGCAGTCTGCGGCAGCTCCTACATGGGCCTTGCCTTCAGCTGGCATCCGCTTGAAGCTATACGCCTTCAGGAGAACCCGATGAACCTTGTTGAACTGACCGAACGCCTGCACGCCATTCGCGATCGCAATGACTGGCGGCAATTTCACAGCCCGAAAAACCTCGCCATGGCCGCCAGCGTCGAGATGTCCGAACTGGTGGAAATCTTCCAGTGGCTGACGGAAGACCAGTCGCGCCAGTTGTCCGCCGACCAACTCGCCCACGCCGGCCAGGAAGTCGGCGATATCGTGCTGTACCTGTTGCTGCTGTGCAGCGAGCTGGGCCTGGACATGAATGAAGTGGTACGGGCCAAGCTCGCCGACAGCGAACGGCGGTTCAGCTGATGAGCGACCGGCATTTCGATCAGTTGGCGACGCGTTTCGCCGAAAAAATCTATGGCGGCGCCAAAGGTGCGATTCGCCTCGCGGTGTTGCAGGCCGACCTCGCTGAAGCGTTGCCGGATCGCCCGCTGCGGGTGCTCGATATCGGCGGTGGTCTCGGTCACATGTCGCTGTGGCTCGCCGAGCGCGGCCATCAAGTGACCTTCACCGAACCGGCCGAACCGATGCTCGAAGGTGCGCGCCAGCGTTTCGCCGAAGCCGGACAAACCGCAACGTTCATCCAGGCGCCGTGGCAAGAACTGCCCGGCCAGCTCCCCGAACCGTATGACCTGGTGATCTGCCACGCCGTGCTCGAATGGCTGGCCGAACCCCACGCGATTCTGCCGGTGCTGCATCGACTGACCAAGCCCGGCGGCTGGTTGTCGCTGGCGTTCTACAACCGCGACGCGCTGATCTACCGCAATCTGCTCAAAGGCCATTTCAAGAAAATGCGCAAAAACACCATGGCCGGCGAAAAGCAGAGCCTGACCCCGCAGCAACCGCTCGATCCGCGGGAACTGGCAACGCAACTCGAAGGCCTGTGGCAGGTCGAAACCCAGAGCGGGATCCGGGTTTTCCACGACTACATGCCGGTGGAGTTCCAGGCCCGCGCCGAACTTGTGGATTTGCTCGAGATGGAGCTCGCTCACCGTCGCCACCCAAGCTTCGCCGGGCTTGGGCGTTATCTGCACTGGATCTGTCGGCCGGTCTGAACGGAGTGCGAAATGAAAGCTCACTGCGGATTAATGCTGATCTGTCTGGGGTTGGCTGCCTGCCAGGGCAGCAACCCGTACGTGGCGCAGTCGCGGCCTTTGCCGCCAGCGCCGCCGCATGCTGCCAACACCTTTGACCGCAGCGCATATCCGGCAGCGCCGCGCGATTACGGGCGCTATCGCAGCTGGGCTTGGCTCAATGGCCAATTGCCGCCCGGCACGGCGTGGGCGGATTCGGCGCAGGTAGCCGAAGCCGTGAGCAATGCGCTGGATCAGCGTGGCCTGCGGCCGTTGCATGACAACCGTCCGGCTGATTTGTTGGTCAGCGCTCAATTGAGCCTGCAAACCCGCTTGCGCCAGGAGCGGGACGATTACGGCTACTACGGTGGATACGGCGGGTACAGCGGCTACGATCGTTACGGGCGCGGTTATGGCATGTATAACAGCGTGCCGATCGTGCGCACCTATTCGGAACAGGTCGTGGTTGTGCAGGTCGATCTGTTCGATGCCGGCACCGGCCAGCCAGTGTGGAGTGCCAGCGCTGAAACCGGGGCCCGAGGTGGTCAGATCGAACGCACCGATTCGATTCGCGAGGCTGTGGAAAAAGCCCTGTCGGCGTATCCTCCGAGTTAGCTTCCTGCCTATGAGTGGAGAAAGATCATGTTGCGCCGTCTCGCTTTACTGGCCATGGCCGCGCTGCTTAGCGCCTGCGCTTCCAACCAGGTCAATCATGACTTCGATGCCAGCCGCGACTTCGCGGCTTATCGCAGTTGGAGCTGGAAAGATCCCGCCCTGCAATATCGCCCCGATGACCCGCGCATCAAGAGTGATCTGACCGAGCAACGCATCCGCCAGTCGGTCGCCGACCAGCTCGATCAACGTGGCTTGCGTCCTGCTGCGGCTGGTGCCAAGGCCGATTTGAGTGTGCAGACTTACCTGATCGTCGAGGATCGTCAGCAGCAAGTGACTACCAACTACGGCGGCGGGTGGGGTGGCCCGTGGAATGGCTATTGGGGCGCACCGATGTACAACGAAACGCGCAACATCACCTACAAGGTCGCGACCATTCAGATCGACTTGCTCGACGGCAAGGACGGCAAACTGGTCTGGCGTGGCAGCGATGAGCAGATGCTTGCCAGCCGCCCGAACCCGGACGATCGCAGCAATGCGATTCGCGAGACCGTCGCCCGGATCCTCGCCAACTATCCACCACGCTAAGCCCCACACACAAATCCCCGTGTAGGAGCTGCCGAAGGCTGCGATCTTTTGATCTCGTTTTTCAAAACCGAGATCAAGATCAGGATCAAAAGATCGCAGCCTTCGGCAGCTCCTACACAGGGCTGGGCATGAGCCCCTTGTCTTCGATTGCTAGCCAGGCAGTTGCCAACAGTCCGTCTACACTCAATTCCACCAATGGAGGTAGCGCTCGGTAGTGCGCCGGCAAAGGAGTGCGCGATGTCGCCTCGTCCGCAATTGAACGGCCCGACGCGACAGCGAGGGGCGATTGGCTTGATGGCTGCGCTGACCTTGGGTCTGGCGCTGACGTGCATGGTGCTGGTGGTCGACAGTGGTCGGTTGTACATGGAACAGCGCCGCTTGCAGCGGGTGGTCGACGTCGCCGCACTAGAGTCGATTTCCCGTGGTGGCGATTGCCTGACGGGCGCCAGCGCCAGCGCATACGCTGCCGCCAGTGCGGCGCGCAACAGCTTCGACGTCACGCAAGGATCAACCCTCGCCGTAACCTGCGGCACCGTGCAAACCGCACCGAACAACCTGCGCACTTTTGGCGCTGATGCCAGCAAAAAAGAAGCGATCAGAGTGGTCGCCACCCACGTCGTGCCGACCAGTGTCGCCGCCGCGCTGTACGGCTTGTTTTCTCCAGGAAGTGTTGCTGCGACAACCCGGCTAAGCGCCACCGCGGTTGGCGCCGCCGCCATTCTGCCGCCGCAAGCCCAGCTGACGCTCGGCAGTACGCTGGTCAGCGTAGACGCGAGCAAATCGGCCGCGCTCAATGCGTTGTTCGGGCAAATGCTTGGCGGCAATCTCAACCTCAGCGTCGCCGGTTGGCAAGGCCTGGTGAACTCGCAGATCAATCTCCTAAGTTATCTCAATCAGTTGGCCATCGACGTGAATGTCCAGGCCGGCAATTACAGTCAACTGTTGAGCCAGAACATTCAGGTCACTCAACTGATTGACACCGCCATCACCGTGTTGACCAAGGGCGGCACCACCACCAGTGTGGCGGTCGACGGCCTGCTCGGACTGAAAGCGGCGGTCAGCGGCACGGCAGTGACGCTCGGCCAATTGCTGCAGATGCAGACTGGTGCCACATCGGCGGCGCTCAATGCCAACCTGCAGGTGTTCCAGTTGCTCGAAGCGGTGGTGCAAGTTGCCAACAGCCAGAACGCTGCAACAGCGACAGTGCCATTGAGCATTCCGGGGCTGGTCAATGGCTCGGTGAAGGTCAAAGTCATTCAGCCCCCGCAGCTCACAGCCGTCGGCAACCCGATGCTGGCCAAGGCCGATCCCATGGGCGCCAATCGCATCTACGTGAAAACTGCGCAGGTGCGCACATTGATCTCGCTCAACCTGCCGGTGCTGTCCAACGTGGCCGGGCTTGCCAGCGCTATTACCAGTACGCCGCTGGTGGGCGGGCTGACAGATACGCTGAACAATCTGTTGCACCTGAATATCGCCGGTACGCTGAACTCGTTGTTCTGCACGTTGGGGGGCACCTGTCAGCGCACCCATTTGCAGATACTGCCCACGTCCACCATCGATGTCTTGCTGGAGGTCGCGGCCGCCGACAGCCATGTCACCGATTTCAACTGTTCGAGCGACGCGACACGGAGCCTGACCACGCAGACCAACTCCTCGCTGGTGAAACTCAAGGTGGGCAGAATCGACCCGGCCAATGCGTTCTCTGCGGTGGCGGATGTTCCCGTGCTCCCCTTGGCCCTGATTGACGTCGGGGTCATCACCTGCACCATCCCCCTGCTCGGTCTGGGCCAGCCCAGCTGTGATGCGAACTCGCGCAAAGCGTTCTACGGCGGAGGTCTGGGCGTGAAAGTCGACACCTCGGTGGCCAGCACGCAGAACGTCCACACCTATAGTCAGCCTCCGGAAATCAAGCAGCCGCCGCTCAACTACAGTTTCGGCACGCAAGGTTTGGTCAATAGCCTCAAAGGCACCTTGAGCGGGGTTCAGGTTCAGGCCTACAAACCCACCGGTTCGAGCCTGCTCGGCGGTTTGCTGGCGACCACCGCTGACGTGCTGGCGGGCGTCAACAGTACGCTTGGCGTGGCCATCGACAACTTGCTCAGTCCGGTACTCGACCCGATCCTTGACGGCTTGCTCGCCAACCTCGGCATCACCTTGAACAAGGTCGACGTCGGCGCCAACCTGAGCTGCCGCCCACCCGGCCAACCGACGCTGGTGATCTAATCGTTCGACACAATCGGCAATTCGATGCAGAACCGTGCGCCTTCCTCGCCATTGCGTACGGTCAGGCGCCCGCCCATGTTTTCGATGATGCCGTAGCTCACCGACAAGCCCAGGCCGGTGCCGACGCCCACCGGTTTGGTGGTGAAAAACGGTTCGAAAATACGTTCCAGCAACCGCGGGTCGATGCCGCCGCCGTTGTCCTCGACCCACAGCCGCACGACATGCTCATCGCGCTCGGCATGCAGGGCGATCCACGGCTGCAAGTCGCGGTTGGCCTCACGTTTGCTCAACAGTGCGTCGCGGGCATTGACCATCAGGTTGATCAGCACTTGCTCGAGCTGATCGACATAACCGCGCACCTCAGTCTGGAACTCGGCTTCTTTGATCCGCAACTCAACGCCTTTGCCACGCAGGCCCTCGGCCAATAGCGAGAGCGTGCCGTCGATGGCATCGAGGGGGTTGAAGGGGTGCTGTTCGATTTCCGAGCGGCGGCCGAACACGCGCATGTGATCGACCACGCGCGCCGCCCGTTGCACCTGCGCGTCGATGCGCTTGAGTTTGTCGGTCAGATAGTCAATCTGCGCATCACCGTTGCTCAAGCGCTTGAGCACATTGACGATCGCCATGCGCATCACGTTCAGCGGCTGATTGATCTCGTGAGCCAGGCCGGTGGCCATTTCACCGAGGGTGGCCATCTTCGCGCTTTGCGTCAGTTGCTGCTGCGCGCGGCGCACTTCGGTGTTGTCGCGGCCCACCGCTTGCACTTCAAGCAGGCGCCCGTGCTCGTCAAACACGCCGCGATCCGACCAGACCCACCATGCATGCTCGCGCCCGGGCAGGCGCAGGTTGATTTCGGCGGTACTCACTGGCAGTTCCGGCGTCAGTTGCGCCAGGCGCTGGACGAACGCTTCGCGTTGTTCGGCAGACATCCAGTTGCCCAGATCGACGCCGGGCAATTGCTCCGGCCCGCACTCCAGATAGGTCGCCAGCGGCCGGTTGCCAAAGGTCAGCGTCAGGTCTGGGCGGTAGCGGCAAATCATCGCCGGGGAATCTTCGACGAGCATCCGGTAACGCTCTTCGCTGGCCTTGACCTGTTCGGCAGCGAGCGTCGCGTCAGTAACGTCGAGCCACAGGCCCACCGCTTCGACGGGCAGGCCAAGATCGTCGCGCAACAGCTTGGCTTCGTCGAGCAGCCAGTGCGCCTGGCCCTGACGGTCGATAACGCGATAACGAGCGCTCACCGAACCCTCGCGCAACAACTGACGCGTGCGCTCGAAATAGCGCGGACGGTCTTCGGGATGCACGTGTTCCACCAGTCGGCCATCGGCACAATCGGCAAGACTCCAGCCGAGCAATGGTTGCAGACTGGCGCTGAAGAAGGTGGGCTGCAGCGCCCCTTGATCGTAGCGCTGGACATAAATCACCGCAGGCGAGCTGGCGATCAGGTTGTCCAGCCGCGCATGGGCGGCGGCGGCCTGCTGCTGTTGGTTCTTGATGTCGCTGATGTCGAGCATGAATCCCGCCAGTCGGCGTTCGGCGCCAGTGCCCAGCGCCCGGCCTTGCAGGCGATACCACAGCGGTATCGGTTGCTCCGCGGTTTGCAGGCGCACGCACAACTCCAGCGGTGTGCCGTCATCCTCCAAGGCTTGCAAATGGCTGCGCAGTTCCGCGCGGTCGGCACGATGCACGAGGCTGAACCAGTCCTCGAGCGGAATCCGCTCTTGCGGCAAACCCAGACTTTGCGCCAGTGTCGGCGCCAGTTGCACCGCGGCGCTGGCACTGTCGACTTCCCACCAACCGGTGCCGAGCAACGCTTGCAAGGTTTCCAGACGTTCCTGTTGCAGCTGATGTCGATGCTCGCGCAGACGCTCGAGCAACGGCGCGACTGCCGCAGCGGCCAATAGCAGCCAGTCGGAATCGCCGACGTCAGGCGCCTGTTTCGCGGCGTTGTAACCTGCGCAGAGCAACCACGCCGCCACGCCTTGGGCATCGCGGTAAGGCACGGCAAACGCCTCATTCGGACCGATCAGCGCACTCAGGCGCGGCTGCTCATGCGCCAGCAAACGTTGTGGCAGCGCACCATTCAGGCTGTCGAGCGCAGTGCCCAGAAATTGCTGATCGCGCCACAGCTGCACTGCGCCCGGCGCCGCATAATGCTGATGAACCTGCCAGCCTTGGCTTTGCTCGTCGAGCAACACCAGCGCCAGGCTGGGGATATGCAAATACTGGCTCAGCCGCTGCAACTGTTCGTGCAGAACCTCCGGCAAGCGGGCGACGCTGCCGAGGCGCAACTGATCGCGGATCTGTGTGGCCAGCCGCTGACATTGTTCACGGCTGCGCGCGTGCTGGCGTTCGCTGAGCAGGTCACCGATGTCCAGCAACTGCAAAATCCAGCCGTCAGCTCGCGCCTGTACCCAGCCGCGCACCTGCAACGGTGGGCCCGCGAGGCTGACGAAATCGAGGTCGAGCAGCTGCCCTTGCCAGTCGGCTGGTCGACCTTCCACCGTCAAGCGACTGTGCGGCAATAAATATTCCGAAAGCGGCGCCGCAGCTTTGCTGGAGACGGGCTGCGCGAGCGAGTGGCGCAACGGCCCGTCGAAATGACTGACGTAGCCATCGCTGTCCAGATACACCTGCAGACCGACGCCGGATACTGCCGCGACGCCCGGGGTCTGTGGTGTGTCCGAAGGTCGATTGAGCAGGCGAGCGAGCAACTTGTCGGCGGAATTCAAAACTGCAGGCTCGACGAGGCGCGCAAAGTGGCGGGCAGGCGCGGCACCGAACCAATCCCCGGCAACACCAGAAACGGCAGCGCCTGATTCAACTTGCTGGTGGGATAGTTGATGGTCACGGTGAGCACGCCACCGACATAGGTGACGGTACTGTCCGCGGCGGCATTGAAGTTCAAGGCGCCGGGAAGCCAGGCCAATTGCCGGGTCAGCTCGGTTCTGGCGGTGGCTGTGACGGCGGCGGGGTAGTTGGCAGTGGCCGGATCAAGCGCGACACTGCGGCGCACCGCTTCAGCCGTCGATTCGTTGAATGACTGCATCAGCAACAGCGGCAAGCTGTAGCTGACCAGGCCATAGAACACGGCAAAAAAGATCACGAAGACCAATGCGAATTCAATCGCGACAGCGCCTTTTTGCTTGCGGGGGAGGGCGGTTTTCATCAGTGCGTCTACCCTGACATTCACTATGTAACATCAGCATAGAATCAATCGGCCAAAACGGACGTTTTTTACCGCATGCATGGCTTTGTCTTACTGGTCTGGCTGACACTTTGCGCGGCGCAGGATGCCCGCCAACGGCACATCAGCAACGCGCTGACGTTGGGCGGTGGCGGTTTGGCGTTGGGGTATCTGCTGTGGACCGGCAACACCTGGCTTGGCGCCGAAGCCACACAGGCTGCCTGGGCGTTTTTGCTGGCGCTCGCGCTAACCCTTCCCGGATATGTGCTCAAACGTTTTGGCGCAGGCGATGTGAAATTAATGACAGCTCTGGCGCTTGCGACGGACGGCACGCATTTGCTCGGCGCATTTATCGGTGCCGCGCTCTCCAGTGTTTTGTGGATAGTGCTGGTGCCAAAAATCTGGCCGCATATGAGTCAAGGGCTTAGAGAACATCTTCGATATCTGGCGCCTGCAATGTCAAAAAAGCTGCCATTTGCGGCCTTCGTGCTGGCGGGAACAGCGCTGACGTTGATTTGGATCCACTAGTCGCCGACCGCTTCCAATCCTATGTACATAGTCAAAAAGTGAGTCTACTTTCAATGTGACGCGTTACGGCATTGCGCTGTGAGTATCGGAACGGTCAGCCTTTTGACCTGGGCATGGAGTCGCATGTGAACAAGCTTACGTCTGCAACGAAAGTTCTGGTGGTCGACGATCAACCACTGATTGTTGAAGAACTCTGCGAGTTTCTCGAGAGCAGCGGCTACCGTTGCGTGCCTTGCGAATCGAGCCGGCAGGCGATCGAACAATTCATCGAAGACCCGGCCATTGGCCTGGTGCTGTGTGACTTGCACATGCCGGACATGGACGGCATTGAGCTGGTGCAGGAACTGCAGCGGTTATCGGGCAAGCATCGGGCGTTCGAAGCGATCATGCTCACCGGGCGCGCCGACAAGCAGGACGTGATCAAGGCATTACGTGCCGGGATCGCCGACTACTACCAGAAACCGATTGATCTCGAAGAATTGCTCGAAGGTCTGCAACGCCAGGAAACGGCTTTGCAGGAACGGCAGAAAACCCTGCAATTGGGCCATCTGAACCAGAAGCTGCAATTTCTCTCCGAGTCGATCAACGACCTTTACCAGGACCTCGATAAAGTACGCCGCAACCCGGCGCCGGCCAGTGACGACTCAGCAGCCACTGTCGAGGGACTGGAAATGCCGGCGATCTTCAACCAGCTGTCGCCACGTCAGCTGGATGTTGCGCGGTTGGTCGGCAAAGGCCAGACCAACTATCAGATTGCCTGTGAGCTGGGCATTACCGAAAACACCGTCAAACTCTATGTCTCGCAAGTGCTGCGTCTGACGCATATGCACAACCGCACGCAATTGGCGCTGGCGTTGTCACCGAGCAATTCCGGGCGCCACCACGTGACCGCGCACTGATCGCTGCCAGCCGCCATTCTGCTGGGCTCATGCCTCAGCCGCATGCCTGTCAGCCGAGGGACGCTTTCGATTTGGGAAACAGGTTGTCGAGGGTTTCCAGCAGGCGTACGTGATAGATCGGTTTGCGGAACAGATCCAGCACCTGCAGACGCAGCATGTCGCTGACATCCTCCATATCTGCGTGCCCCGACATGACGATCACGGGTAGATGCTCACGGGAAGTATGTTCGCGCAGGCGTCTTATCAGCGACATGCCACTTTCTTCGGGCATGCGCAGATCAGTGATCACCAGGGCGATATCGGGATGGCGGGTGAGGAGGTGCAGCGCGAGTTTCACTGACGTCGCGGTATGACAGGCGAAGCCTTCGCCCTCCAGCAACTCCGCAAGTTCCAGCAGTGCGTCCTCTTCATCATCGACGAGGAGCAACTGCTGGCGCGGAGTGTGTGAGGAGGTCATAGGCAACACCTGCAATGGACTGAGTGTTGACGTTAGAACTCAATGGCCGCGTTGACAAGTCATCCACCAAGTGCCTCCAGGATTTGCTGAAGGATAGCGGTGACCCGAGTGCCGATTCCGGCGCCGAATGCCGCGATGACCAAAGCCACTAACCCCACTACCAAGGCATATTCGATTGCTGACGCACCATCGGTGTCTTTCGCCAAGCCTTTGAAAAAGGCAATTTGCGATTTGATTTTTTTCTGCGCAACGCGGACATACGACATATGAATTCTCCTTAAAGCATTTCAGGCGTTGCGCGTTCGCAACATGATCTCCCTGTGCCAGCATCCTCAGCATTGTCGGCATTGCCTGACTCAACAACTGTAAGAACGAATTAACGCGAAAGTAGTAGTGGCATAGCTGGCCGTGAAAAAACCATGTTTGGCGCTTTAGCCTCCTACTTTCGTTGGATATTTCGCCACCGTTAATGGCGTTTTGTTCGCGCTGGACTACCGTTAAATAGCGAAATAGTTACTTGTTCATAGCTGCCTGATTGCGCATATGTCTCGATGGAATTCACGGGTCATTGCAAACGAAACAACGCAGCAGGAAAGGGAGAGCCGTCATGAACAGTCGCGTCACCCTGGGCCTTGCCGGATTGTTTCTGCTGGGTGCCATTGTCGCTGGATATTGGGGGCTGACCTTGAGCCGCCAAGCGCCCGGCGAGCCGGCCGCAGCGCCCGTTGTCGGCGCTGTCATCGCGCCAAGCGCCGAGCCCGCGCCAGCGGTTGAAGACCCGACCCGCCAACCGGTCGTGGTGCTGCTGCGCGATATCGCGCCATTCGTGAAAATCACCGCTGCCGATGTCACCGTGGAAAAACTGCGCACTGCTCCCGCCGGCAGCCTTAACGCCGTCGAACAAGTCATTGGTCGCACGCCATGGCGTGCCCTGAGTGCCGGCAGTTGGCTGACAGAAGAGAGCTTCCAGGCAGGCGGCCAATTGGCGCAGATGATTCGTCCCGGCGAAGGCGCACTGGCCGTGGCGGTGGATGAAGTGATCAGTGCGGGCGGCCAATTGGCGCCCGGCGATTACGTTGATGTGCTGCTGTTTCTGCGCAGGGACGAAAACACTGCCCAGGCCTCGGCACAACTGGTAGTGCCCGCGGTGCGCGTGCTTAGCGTTGGTGGTCACCAGGGCCTGACCAACGACGGGCAACCGGCCAGTCCGGCGCGCACTGACGAAGAACGTCTGAAACAGGAACAACAACGCATGGCCGCGCGCAGCGTGGTGCTTGCCGTGCCGCAACCGTTGCTCAGCCGTTTGATGCTCGCCTCTAACGCCGGCGTACTGCGCCTCGCGGTGCGCAGCGCCGAGGAACAACAACTGGCGAAATACTGGGCGGGCGAAAACGATGCGGCGACTCGCCTCGATACACCGCGCCGCGATTTGCTGCAATTCAGTCAATTGTCGCTGACCCCCGCGCCAAGCCCCGTCGCGGCGGCTGGCCAATCGGTGGCGCGCAAACCTGGCGTGGAAATCATCCGCGGCGCGCAAACCATTCAATCCACTCCCTGATCCGAGCAAGGACGCCTTTTCATGCGCAAATGCTTTACGCCCCTGTTCAACGGCTTGTGCCGCGCCTCGCTGCTGAGCGTTGCCTCGATCGGCACTGCCGTCGCTGCTGCCAGCAACTGCGCGGCGCTCGGTCCGTTGCCAGCGACACTGGAAGTCGGCGAAGGCTTGCAGCAGGCGCTGCAATCACCCGTGCCGATCACCCGAGTGGCGGTGGGCGATCCGAAGATTGCCGATGTGCTTGTGACCGGTGATCAAGGCCTGTTGCTCACCGGCGTCGCGCCCGGCGCCACCACTTTGATGATCTGGAGCGCCTGCGCCAGCGCGCCCCGCCAGAGCATGGTGTTTGTGCAGGGCAAGGCCAGCGCGGCGATGACCGCCGTCGCGCTGCCGGCAACTGGCGACTTGAACCTGCCGTCGCAAGTGCAGACCGACATCCGTTTTGTCGAAGTCAGCCGTACCAAACTGAAAGAGGCGGGCACGTCGATCTACGGCAAAGGCTCCAACAATTTCCTGTTCGGCGGGCCGGGCACGGTGCCAGGCACCGGCGTCAGGCCGGGTTCGGTGCCGATCATTGCGCCAGGCATTCCGTTGGCCAATGACATGTTCAATATTGTCTGGGGCGGTGGCAGCAGCAAATTCCTCGGCATCGTCAACGCGCTGGAAGGCAGCGGGTTTGCCTACACGCTGGCGCGGCCAAGCCTGGTGGCGCTGAGCGGGCAGAGCGCGAGCTTTCTTGCCGGCGGGGAAATTCCCATCCCGGTGCCGAGCGCCAACAGCAATAGCTATTCCATCGAATACAAGGAATTCGGCATCCGCCTGACCCTGACCCCGACGGTGGTCAGCAACGACCGTATCGCCCTCAAAGTCGCTCCGGAAGTCAGTGAGCTGGACTACAACAACGGCGTGACCATCGGCGGCACCACGGTGCCGGCGCTGACCATCCGCCGCACCGATACCAGCATCTCCCTGGCGGACGGTGAGAGCTTTGTCATCAGCGGTCTGATCAGCACTCGCAACGCGTCTGAAGTGAACAAGTTTCCCGGCCTCGGCGACATCCCGATCCTTGGCGCTTTTTTCCGCAACTCGTCGATCAATCGCGAAGAGCGCGAGTTGCTGATGATCGTCACGCCTCATCTGGTGCAGCCGCTGGCTGCCAATGCGCCGCTGCCTTCGCTGCCGGGAGAAAAACTGCGTAACTACGACCCGAACTGGTATCGCCTGTATTTCCTCGAAAACGGCAACTTCGATAAACGCAGCGGGTTATCGCAATGAGCCAGAGCCAAAGCCTGAGTCAGACCTTTCTCGCCATTACCCGCAACGACACGGATCTTGAGTGGCTGCAAGGTGCGCTCGCGCCGCTCGGTCAGGTCGTCAGCGCCGGCGGCAGTCTCGACGAGTTGCTCGCACTGGTCGACGTGACGTTCGCCAGCCTGGTGTTCGTCGGGCTTGATCGCGATCATCTGGTCGCACAAAGCGCGCTGATCGAAGGGGTGCTGGAAGCCAAGCCGATGCTCGCCATCGTCGCCCTCGGTGACGGCATGGATAATCAGTTGGTGCTCAATGCGATGCGTGCCGGTGCGCGGGACTTCGTTGCCTACGGTTCGCGTTCCAGCGAAGTCGCCGGCCTGGTGCGACGCCTCAGCAAGCGTCTGCCACCCGTGCCGGCCAACACTCAGCTCGGCGGGTTGACCGTGCTCTACGGCGTGCAAAGCAACGCGGACGGCGCACTGCTCGCCAATCACATGGCGCTGGTGGTGCAGAAGAGCGGCCAGCAAACGCTGTTACTCGATCTGGGCCTGCCGCGTGGTGACAGTCTGGCGCTGCTGGGGCTCGAGAGTTCGTTCCATTTCGGCGATGCGTTGCGGCACATGCGCCGTCTCGATGCGACGCTGATCGACAGTGCGTTCACCAGTGCCGAAGCCGGTCTGCGCATTCTCGCTTACGCCAGCGCCGACGAGCCGCTGGAGCGCACCAGTGCGGCCGAGTTGTATATGTTGCTCAGCGCTTTGCGCCAGCACTTCCAGCACATCGTGGTCAACCTGACCGGCCAGCCCGACAGCGAAGCGCTGCGCACTTTCGTCAGTCATTGCGACAAGTTGCTGTGGTACACCGATCAAAACGTCCTCGACTGCCGACGCAACCTTGCGGTGCTTAATTTGTGGCGCGAAAAAGGCATGAAACTCGACCATTGCCGGTTGCTGGTGGATCGCTATCTGCGCAGCGTCGCTCCAGATGCCGACACCCTTGGCAAGACCTTCGGGCTGGAAGTGATCGCGGTCCTCGCCTACAGCCCGGAGATCCGTCTCAATGCGAAAAACCAGGGCGTGAGCCTGTTTGAACTGGCCCCGCGTGAAGCCGTCAGCCAGAGCCTGCGCACCCTCGGCGAACGGCTGGCGAAACGCTCCGAAGGCCTGAGTAAACCCAAGGTCAGTTGGTTCGACCGTTTGCGAGGTGCGCCATGACGGGCGAGCAACTGTTCGGCGGATCGCAGCGCCCCGTCGCTGGCAACACTGACCACGATGGCCTGAAACTGGTGCTGCACCGCTACATCATCGACGCCATCGAGGAATCGGGGAAAAACCTGCTGGAGGGTTCGCGGCAGGTGCTATCGCAGTTCGTCATCGACAAGGTCGCCGAATACATCGCACGCCTGCACCTGGCGATTTCCCGTTACGAGATGGAGCGCCTGGCCGAAGAAATCGTCGACGAGCTGACCGGTTTCGGCCCGCTGGAAGTGCTGCTGCGCGACAGCGCCATCACCGAAATTCTGGTCAACGGCCCGCACCGCGTATTCATTGAACGCGACGGCGTGCTGCACCTCAGCGACCTGCGTTTCATCGACGCCCATCACGTTGAGCGGGTAATGCAGCGCATTCTCGCGCCACTCGGGCGGCGTCTCGATGAATCGTCGCCGATGGTCGACGCGCGCCTCCCCGATGGCAGCCGCGTCAACGCGATTATCCCGCCGATCGCCCTCGACGGGCCGTGTCTGTCAATCCGCAAATTTCGCAAAGACATGCTCAAGAGCACCGATCTGATGGCGATGCAAACCATCGATCAGGCGATCTACGACTTCATCGAAGAGGCGGTCGGCAAGCGCTGCAACATTCTTATCAGCGGCGGCACCGGCACGGGTAAAACCACCTTGCTGCACATCCTCAGCCAGTTGATCAATCCCCACGAACGGCTGGTGACCATCGAAGACGTAGCCGAATTGCAGCTCGGCCATCCGCACGTGGTGCGTCTGGAAACCCGCCCGCCGAATGCCGAGGGCCATGGCGAAGTGAAAGCCAGCGATCTGATCCGCAACGCCCTGCGCATGCGCCCGGACCGAATCATCCTCGGCGAGATTCGCGGCGTCGAAGTGGTCGACGTGCTCACGGCGATGAACACCGGGCACGACGGTTCGATGAGCACCGTGCATGCCAACAATGCCCAGGACGCCTTGCTGCGTCTGGAAACCCTGGTGGGCCTGACCGGGCGTGCCATCGCCGAGCGCACCCTGCGGCAGATGATTTGCGCCGCGCTCGATGTGATCGTTCAACTGACTCGCATGCCGGACGGCCGGCGCTGCGTCAGCGAAGTGGTGGAAGTGGTCGGCGTGCGCGATGACGTCTATGTCACCAACACGCTGTTCCGTCTCGATCGTCGCACCGGTGTGGGCTTCGTGCGCGAGGCGGTCAACCCGGCTGGCGACAAGTTGCGCCGCGAATCGACGCTGGCGTACTGAGGGCCGACGGCATGCTCAAACCGGCGTTGCTGATCATGCTTAGCCTGGCGTTACTGGGGCTGTCGTTGCGTCTGTTCTACAGCGGCTGGCGTCAGGGTGGCAACGCGCGGGTACTGGATCGGTTGAATCAGGGGCAACCGCAAATGACCGCGCAGACACTGCGCTGGGCGGGGCTCGAACGCGCGTTTCTGCGTGCCGGACTGGGCCGCCCGACGGAGCGCATCGGCCTGTGGTTGCTGGCGTGGGTCTTCGCGATGTTCATCGGTTTCGCCGTCGCCGGGTGGCTCGGTTTGCTGGTGTTGTGCGTGGTGCCACCGCTGGCCCTGCGCGGGTATGTCAGCTGGCGCTATCAACGTCGGCTGCGGCGCATGATCGAACAACTGCCGCAGTTGCTTGATCACACCGTGCGCAGCCTCAAATCCGGGCGCACGCTGGCCGATGCCGTGCTCGGTGGGATCGAGGCCAGTGATTATCCGCTCAAGGACGCCATGGGCCGGGTCCAGCGCAATGTGCAACTGGGCGTAAGTCTGCCCGATGCGGTATCGGACATGGCTGAGCTTTACGAGCGCGAAGAGTTTCGCCTGTTCGCCCTCGGCCTCAAGGTCAATCATCGTTACGGCGGTAATGCCAGCGAGCTGCTGGAGAACCTGATCAGGATGATCCGCGAGCGCGATCAGGGCGCACGCCAGTTGCGCGCGATGACCGGCGAAACCCGCCTCACTGCGTGGGTGCTGGGCCTGCTGCCGATCACCATGGCCGGGTATTTCCTCATAGCCAATCCGATTTATCTGGTCGCCATGTGGCACGACCCCTCCGGGCAGCGAATGCTCGCCACCGCGTTCGCCATGCAAGCGATCGGCAGTCTTTTACTCTGGCGGATGTTGCGCAGCCTATGACGACGCCATTGATGATCAGTGCCTTGCTGCTGCTCGGCGCGAGCCTGTTGTTGCTGCTCAGCCTTGCGCAACAGCGCCGTCGCGTCCGGCAGATCAGCCGCCGACTGGAAGGCGACCTGCTGCGGCAGAATCGCTTCGGCAATCTGCTGCAAGTGCTCGGCGACAGCCGCATCGGCCAGCGCAGCGTCAAACTCGACAACGAGACCCAGACCTTGCTCAACCGTCTCGGCTGGCGCAGCGTCCGTCAGCGTTCACTTTTCGCGGCCTGTCAGATCGGCTCGCCGTTATTGCTGCTGGCGCTGACCGTGCTGCTGCAATCGGTATTTTTCCCTGGTGTGGAAAAACCATGGATCGCGCCGCTGTTCGCCCTAGGCGTCGGCTATTTGTTGCCCAAGCGGCTGCTGGTGATCGCCGTCACTCGTCGTCGAAAACAATTGGCCAATGAGATCGGAACCTTCATTCCGCTGCTGCGCATCCTCTTCGAATCCGGCATGGCCGTGGAGCAGGCGCTGCGCGTGCTGAGCCATGAGGGCCGGGCTCTGCTGCCGGTGCTGACGCAGGAACTGCGGCTGGTATTGGGCCGTGTTGATTCCGGCCTTGAACTGGGTGAAGAACTGAACAAAGCCACGCAATTACTGGCGGTCGACGAATTCACCGACACCTGTGTGATCCTGCAGCAACTGCTCTATCAGGGCGGCGGCGCGATGAAGTCGCTGCTGGCGCTCAAGCAACTGCTCGACGACCGGCGCCTGACCCGCCTGCAGGAATACATCTCGAAAATGTCTGCAAAAATGTCCGTCGTGATGATGCTGTTTCTCTTCCCGGCGTTGTTGATTGTCTTGGCCGGCCCGGGTTTCACTGCCCTGGCGAAGGCCTTGGGTGCTTGAAGGAGTGGTGATGAAAGCAATGATTGCAGGCGTGTGTTTGTTGATGCTTGGTGGTTGCGCCAACACCGGGCAAAACCCCTGGCAAGCGCTGACCAGTAACGCCAGTTGCGCGAAGCTGAGTTCCGACCAACAGCTGTCCCTGAACCTGGCCGATGACATGGCCAACGATGGCAAGCTGCACGCCAGCCTGGCCAATCTGCAAAGCCTGCCGGACAACATAGCCGACGTGCGTTTGCGTAAAGCCAAGGTGTATCGCCTGCTCGGTCGCAGCGAGGCGGAGCCGCTGTATCGCAGTCTGCTCGGTTCCTGCCTGGCGGCCGAGGCCGAACATGGTTTGGGACAATTGGCTGCGGCCAGATCCGACTTCGGCCAGGCGCAGGCACATCTGCAACGTGCCGCACGCCTGGCGCCGACTGACGAAAAAATCCGCAATGACCTTGGCGTGGTTTACCTCAATCAACTGCGCCTCGAAGACGCCCGGTTCGAGTTTCTGACCGCGATGGAGCTCAAGCAGAACGACCAATTGGCGGCGCAAAATCTGGTGACATTGCTGTTGTATCAGGACGACTGGAACCGTGCTGCCGAACTGGTCAGTCGCCTGGGCCTGAGTCCGGCGCAATTCAGCGAAGCGCAAGGCCGCGCGGAAAAACTCAAGCTGCCAAACCGCTCCACTGTCGCCGTCACGGCATTGCTCAAATAAAGGAGACCTGCGATGAAAGCCGCGATTTTTTGCCTTGGCCTGCTGGCCTTGCCGCTGAGCAGCCACGCCATCGACGCCGGCCCGGCCTCTGCCCAGCAACAGGAAACCGAAGGCTGGCTGCTGCTGCAAAGCCGCAACAAGGTGGCTTCGCCGACCGTGCAGACTCAAACCCCGGCCGAACGCGAACTGACCATGCAGCGCTGGCTGAAAAGCTACGAGCATGAGATTCCGCAATTCTTCGACCAGGACGAAGGCGGGGAAATAGACAGTGGATCCGGGGGCTGATGTGAACATCGCCAGCAAATAAAATCCGCCCCTGTAGGAGCTGCCGAAGGCTGCGATCTTTTGATGTTGTTTTTCAAAAGCAAAATCAAAAGATCGCAGCCTGCGGCAGCTCCTACAGGGGATTAGAGTTGGTAGCTGAAACTGATGCTGTAGCGGGACCGGCGGTTGAAGATATTGAGGGCTTCAGAATAGACAGTGGATCGCGGGGCTGATTTATTCCCGATTGACCGCGCAACATCGCCCGCAAACGACCCTGTAGGAGCTGCCGAAGGCTGCGATCTTTTGATCTTGATTTTAAAAAACAACATCAAAAGATCGCAGCCTGCGGCAGCTCCTACAGTGGGATTAGAGTTGGTAGCTGAAACTGATGCTGTAGCGAGTCCGGGGGTTGAAGGTATTGAGGGCTTCAAAATAGACAGTGGGTCGCGGGGTTGATTTATTCCCGATTGATCACGTAAAAATCGATCCTGTAGGAGCTGCCGAAGGCTGCGATCTTTTGATCTTGTTTTTTAAAAGCAAAATCAAAAGATCGCAGCCTGCGGCAGCTCCTACAGGGGATTAGGGTTGGTAGCTGAAGCTGATGCTGTGGCGAGTCCGGAGGTTGAAGGTATTGAGGGCTTCAGAATAGGCGGTGAGTCGCGGGGCTGATTTATTCCCTGATTGACCGCGTAAATATCGCGAGCAAACGCCCCTGTAGGAGCTGCCGAAGGCTGCGATCTTTTGATCTTGATCTTAAAAAATAACATCAAAAGATCGCGGCCTTCGGCAGCTCCTACAGGGGATTAGAGTTGGTAGCTGAAACTGATGCTGTAGCGAGTCCGGCGGTTGAAGGTATCGAGGGCTTCATCGGACATTGCCTTGGCCGCCTCCAGCGCGATGTTGTAGTACCTGGCATCGCCAAAGCGTAGGCCGATCGCGGCTGATGACAGGTTGTTGGCCTGCACCGGCAGTTGATTGAACCAGCTGCGCGAACGGTCCAGTACGAAGTACGGTTGCAGGATGCGCACCCAATTGCCATCGCGGTTGTAGCTATAGTTGAATTCGTACGCCACGCCCCAGCCCTTGTCGCCGGATGCTTGATCGTCGGGATAACCGCGACCGAAATTCTGCCCGCCAAACACCGCGCGTTCACTATCGGGCAGGCTGTCGTCGCTCCAGTAGAGCGCGGCGGACAACACGCCTTGCCAGTTATCGAGGAACTTGTTGCTCTGCACGCCGGACAGGCGCGCGCGGAAGAAGTCCAGATCGATGGCGCTGTTGTTGGATTCCGCGCCCATGCTGTCCATGCCCTGGTACACGCCACCGCTGATGATGCGCAGCTGTCGGGCATCCGCTTTGCGCCAGTCGCTTTCGAAGGCCAGGGCGCGGATGTCGGTGCGCTCTTCGACGCTCAAGGGATAGCCAACGACTTTGTAGCGAGTCTTGTCATTGACCGCGTACAGGCGAGAGCCGGCGGTGAGCAATTCATTGGAAGCAGCAATCAGTGGCAGGGTGAAGCCGATCGAATAGCGGTCGTTCTCGCGATGGGGTTTCAGTTCCAGGCCATTGTCGAGCACGATGCTGGTGCCCGGGTCGGCGCGATAGCGCGAAGCCGACAGCGCCAGTTGTGCGCCTTCAGCGTTGAGAAACTGGTTGTAGTCGAGGCGATAGTAATGCTCGTGGTCATCGCCCGGCGGGAACAGCCCGCTGAGCGAAAGTTGCTCGCCCATTGCCGTTTGCGAATTGCTGCTGACCCCGAGCAGCGCCTGCGGGCCGTTGCGGTTGTCTTCGGTGGTGCTCAGCGTGCTGGTGAACGGTTTGCGGCTGGCCTGGGCCACCAGCGTCGTTGCGCCGTCGGTAGTGCCCGGCGGCGGCACCTGGGCCTGAATGGTCACGCCGGGAATCCGGCTCATCAAGGTGGTGTAGCGTTCGAAGGTCTTGCGCGTCAACGGACGCTCCGCCTGGATCTTCGCGGCCATTTCATCAATCAGCTTTTTGACGCGGCCGATATCGCCCTGCATTTGCACGTCGCGCACGTAACCTTCCACCAGCACCACTCGCGCCACGCCGTCTTCAAAGTTCTGCTGCGGCAGGAACGCGTAGGACAGCAGATAACCGTCCTGCTGATAGCGACGGGTGATGTTGCGCGTGGCTTCGATCAGGTCGGCGAGACTGGTTTCACGGCCAATCAACGGTTTGAAATTGTCGGCCAGTTCGTTGAGCGGATAGATCGTGCCGCCTTCGATCTGCACGGTTTTCAGGTTGACTCTGGTGCTCATCATCAACGGCTGCGCAGCAGTCGCGCCGGCCTCAGGGACCTGCACCGGCGCCGCACTCGGACGATAGGCATCGGCCGGCAGGTTTGGCACGGGCAGGTTGCGGATGGTTTCGTTGCTGTTGAGAAAACTGGGCAGGGTGTCGGCGAGGGCAGTGGAACTGAGACTGAGGAACAGCAAAGACGCCAGAACGCGCATAGGACACTCCATGGTCAGATGACAGCCGATGGCCGTTTTTCCTAAGAAAAAAGCGGAAGACTCGTAGGAATCTTCCGCCTCAACCAAGCGTAGGCGCTGTAGGTAAGGCCGTCGAATCGGCCAGGTGCAATTTAGCGTCTGTTGCCACCGAGCGCGCCGGTCAGGCCACCGAGTACCCCGCCCAAACCACCGGTTGCTGTGCCACCGCTGGTGGTGCCGCCATTGACCAGCCCGCCGACCGCCGCCACGGTGCCGCCGACGTTAGTCACCAGCCCACCGACCGCCGTGGTCACCGGATTGTTGGTCGCGGCGATGGCGCCACCGAGGCTGCCAACCGCCGCACCGACTTGACCGGTGAGCCCGGCGACAGGAGTGCCGAGACCAGTGGCTGCGCCGACTTGTTGAGTCACTTGGGTGACGCCGCTGGTGATCGGGTTCAGACCGCCACCGACAGCGGCGCCGAGGTTAGCCAATGCAGACGTAGGGCCAGTGATCGGTGCGCCAGAGCCACCCAGTACAGTGTTGAGCGAAGCGATGGTACCGCCCAGCCCGCCAGCGGTAACACCACCGGCACTGACTACGCCGTTGCTGCTGCCAGCGTTCAAGCCTGCGCCGACATTGACCACTGCGCCGCCCACCGTTTGCAGTAGACCCGTGCCACCGAGGCCACCACCAATGCCGCCTCCGATGCCACCGCCAACTCCGGAACCAGTGCCGTTGGACACCAGGCCCCCTGCCTTGCCGACTGCCGTGCCGGTATTGCTCAGAGCACCACCGAGAGTGTTGGTCAGCGCATTGCCGTTACCAGCGTCGGTTACTTTTCCGCCGACGCTGTTCACAGTGGTGCCGACTTTTGCGATCACGCCTTTGAGCGGATCGCCCAGGCCGGTGGCTTCGCCGATTTTGTCGGTGGTGCTTTCAACCATGGCGATGACTGGCACCAGACTGCTGCCGACTTTGTTGGTCAACTGACTGGTCGGCCCGTTGCTGAGAGAGGTGTTGAGGGTGTCGCCGAGCATGGTGACTTTTTCGCCGACACCATCGAGCAGTGGCGCGACTCTGGTGACCACGCCGCCGACCACGGGAACGCTGCTGGTCGCTGTATTCAGTTTTACGCTGAGGTCAGAAACGCCATCGCCGACATCCGAGACCACGCCGCCGACCGAGGCCACAGTGGTGGTCAGGCCTTTAGGGTCGGTGGCCAGTTTGCCGATACCGTCAGCGACACCATCACCCAAAGTGCTGACGACGTTCCCGGTGGTGTTGGCCACGCTTTGCACAATGCCGCCGGCGACCGGAACACTGCTCAGCGAGTCGCCAACCTGCCCCACGCCATCGCCCACGCCGCTGACGGTGTTGCCGACATCCTGTACCAGTGTGGTGGTGACGAGCGAAGGCGCAGCCGGGTTCGTTGGATTGGCTGGATCGGTTGGATTCGTCGGATTCGCCGGATCGGTGCCACCACCGGTGCCGCCAGTGCCGCCAGTACCACCGGTTCCGGTTCCACCGGTGCCCGCAGTATCGCCGCTGCCAGTGCTGCCAGTGCCGCCCGCACTGGTAGTGTCGCTGGTCGGTGCCGAACTGGCGGAGCTGCTTTTATGGCCGCCACCGCCGCTGCTGCAACCAGCGAGGCCGAGGGAGAGGATCAATGCCACAGCGATTGCTGATTTGGACCACATCACTTGAGTTTTCATGATTGAGATTCCTGCACCTGTCACAACGTTACGTTGCCTTCGATGGCCCGCCGATCTGTCGTCAGCGGTGCCTCGTCCGTGGCTGTAATCTCAATCGACGGTCGCTTTTGCACCATTCTCAAGTTGGTATTAACCCCTTTATACAGAGGCTCGCGCGCAGTGCCTAAGGACTAATACCGAGGGCATAAACGCACAGAAAAAAGCCTTGAAATTCAAGGCTCGGTATTTTTCCAGGGCGGGGGCAGGGCAAGAAAAAACTTAAGTTATATATACACAATTGAAGCGTTTTCCCGCCCGCGCAATCAGGCGATCGGCTGCCATTGGCCGATCATATGTTCAAGGTCTGTCCCGCCCTGCAGACGCAGCTCGCCGCTGGAACCCGCTGCACTGGCCAGCAGCGTAACGTCGCTGGGCAGACGCACCGGTTTGCGAAAATGCACGGCCACTTCCAGATTGGCTTTGGGCAGATGATCAGAAAGCGCTGCCAGGGTCCGTGCCTTGTTCCACAATCCGTGCGCGATGGCGGTAGGAAAGCCGAACAGCTTCGCGCTCGCGGTACTCAGGTGAATCGGGTTGTAATCGCCGGAAACTTTCGCATATTGGCGGCCAATGTCTGCGGGCGCGGTCCAGCGGGCGACTTCGATCAGGTCTTGGGACGGCGCCCATTCTTCGATCACCGGCTCGCCTTCGAGCTTGACCCCGCGACAGAGCATCTGACTTTCTGCTTCCCACAGCGGCCCGAGCTGATCGTCCAGCGTGGTCAGCAAATCGAACGTCGCGCCCTTTGGATGCGGCTGCAAATTATGTACGCGCACGCTAACGTGCGCGCGACTGATCCCGCCCATCGGTCGCAGGACACGGATGCGGTTGCTCAGATGAATCAGTCCCAGCAGCGGAAATGGAAAATCCCTGGCGGTGAGCAGTTGCATCTGCAAGGCGAAGGCGAGGATGTGTGGATAGGTCGGCGGCAGCAGGCCGTCCTCGGCGAATCCGCAGACCTTGCGATAAGCCGCCAGGCGTTTGCCATCGACATCCACCCAACAACGTAAACCGCTGTCAGGCAATTGCGTGCCGGTAATTTTGCGTCGCGTTGCCGCCCGAGTGTAGAGACCGGGCAGACTCGGTTCGCGGTCCAGCGTGTGCCATTCGATGCTCATGCCTTAAGCCCCCAGAACACTTTGGCCACAGACCCGCAGCGCTTGCCCGGTGAACGCGCCGGTGCCCGGTTGCGCCAGCCATGCCACGGCTTCGGCGACGTCTTGCGGCAAACCGCCCTGGCCCAGCGAACTCATGCGCCGGCCAGCCTCACGCAGGCCGAACGGAATGTGCGCGGTCATCTGGGTTTCGATGAACCCTGGCGCCACGGCATTGATGCTGATCCCGCGTTCGAGCAGCGTAGGCGCCCAGGCCTGCGCGAGACCGATCAACCCGGCCTTGCTCGCGGCATAGTTGGTTTGCCCGCGATTACCGGCGATGCCGCTGATCGATGCCAGCAGAACCACCCGTGCGTTGTCCCGCAGCGTGCCGCTGTCGAGCAGCGCTTTGGTCAGCACTTGCGGGGCATTGAGGTTGACCGCGAGCACCGCATCCCAGAATTCCGGGGTCATGTTGGCGAGTGTTTTGTCGCGGGTGATGCCGGCGTTGTGCACCAGAATGTCGAGGCCATCGGGCAACTGTTCGATCAGTTGGCGGGCGGCGTCTTCGGCGCAAATGTCGAGCGTGATGCTACGTCCGCCGAGGCGCGCTGCGAGCGCCTCGAGGTCGGTTTTTGCGGGCGGCACGTCGAGCAGAATCACCTCGGCACCATCGCGGGCCAACGTTTCGGCGATGGAAGCGCCTATACCGCGAGCGGCCCCCGTGACCAATGCTTTGCGCCCGGCCAGTGGCCGCGTCCAGTCGGTCACCGGGGTGGCGCAGGCCGTCAGCCGAATGACCTGCCCGGAGACGAAAGCACTTTTCGGTGAGAGGAAAAACCGCAGCGGACCTTCGAGTTGGTCTTCGGCGCCGTCACCCACGTAGATCAGTTGCAGCGTGCCGCCGCCGCGCAGTTCCTTGGCCAGCGAACGGGAGAAACCTTCCAGTGCCCGTTGGGCACTGGCGGCGAACGGCTCGCGCAAGGTTTCCGGGGCGCGGCCGAGAATCACCAGATGCGCGCTGTGCTCGAGGTTTTTCATCAGCGGCTGGAAAAATTCGCGCAACTGTTTGAGCTGGTCGGTGTGCTGCAAATCACTGGCGTCAAACACCACGGCTTTGAGTTTCGGGCCATGGCCGGGAATCCACTCGGTGGCCGCGGCCGGCTGTTCGCCGTAGCGGTAAATGCCCTCGGTCAAGCGATTGGCGAAGCTGGCGATGCGTGCGGCCAACGGCCCGCCGCCGATCAGCAACGCACCCTCCACCGGGCGCAGACGCCCGGCCTGCCAGCGTTCCAGCCGCACCGGCGACGGCAGGCCCAGAGCCCCGACCAGACGATGGCCGATGGTCGAGTTGGCGAAGTCGATATAGCGGTCAGACATGGAACGCTCTCCAGAAGTTGGGGTTCAAAGTGTGGACTATCGACCGCAATCAATCGTTCGATCCACGCAATACGGCCTACGCTAGAACAGCAGAGTAGACCATCGACCCTGTGGGAGCTGGCTTGCCAGCGATGGCGGAGTGTCAGCCACTGCGGAGGCTGGATGTGCCGGCCCTATCGCTGGCAAGCCAGCTCCCACAGGGATCTCAATGAATCCGGATCACAAGGAGTTATGCATGAGTCAGCTGCGCCGCGTCGCGATCATTGGCGGTAACCGGATCCCTTTCGCCCGCTCCAACGGGCCGTACGCCATGGCCAGCAATCAGGCGATGCTTACCGCCGCTCTTGAAGGCCTGATCGAACGCTACAACCTGCACGGCCAGCGCATCGGCGAGGTCGTAGCAGGTGCGGTGTTGAAATTGTCACGGGATATGAGCCTGACCCGCGAATGTGTGCTCGGCTCGCGGCTGTCGCCTGCTACCCCCGCTTACGATATTCAGCAGGCCTGCGGCACTGGCTTGGAGGCGGCGATACTGGTAGCGAACAAAATCGCCCTCGGCCAGATTGATTGCGGCATTGCCGGTGGGGTCGATACCACTTCGGATGCACCCATCAGCGTGAGCGAAGGCCTGCGCAAAATCCTCCTGCAAGCTAACCGTGGGAAAACCACAGCCGACAAATTGAAAACCCTGCTGCAGTTGCGACCTAAACATTTGGTCCCGGAATTTCCGCGCAACGGCGAGCCGCGCACGGGCCTGTCGATGGGGCAACACTGCGAGCTGATGGCGCAGACATGGAACATTCCTCGCGAAGAGCAGGATCAACTGGCGCTGGAAAGTCATCACAAACTGGCGGCGTCCTATGCCGAAGGCTGGCACAACGACCTGATGACGCCGTTTCTTGGCCTCACGCGCGACAACAACCTTCGCGCCGAACTGAGCCTGGACAAACTCGCCGCGCTGAAACCGGCGTTCGAAAAAAGCGCCAAGGGCACGCTGACCGCGGGCAACTCCACGCCACTGACTGACGGCGCCTCCGTGGTGTTGCTGGGCAGCGAAGAGTGGGCCAGAGCGCGCGGCCTGCCGATCCTCGCGTATTTGCGCGATGGCGAAACGGCGGCAGTGGATTTCGTCAACGGTGCCGAGGGCCTGCTGATGGCGCCCGTGTACGCCGTGCCGCGCTTGCTGGCACGCAACGGGTTGACCTTGCAGGATTTCGATTTTTACGAAATCCACGAAGCGTTCGCGGCGCAGGTGCTGTGCACGCTCAAGGCCTGGGAAGATCCGCAATACTGCAAGACCCGCTTGGGCCTGGATGCCCCACTTGGTTCGATCGACCGCAGCCGGCTCAATGTCAAAGGCAGCTCGTTGGCGGCAGGGCATCCGTTTGCCGCGACCGGAGGACGCATCGTTGCCAACCTGGCCAAACTGCTCGATGCCGCTGGCAAGGGCCGAGGCCTGATTTCGATCTGCGCGGCGGGCGGGCAGGGCGTCACCGCCATCATTGAACGGTGAAAAGGTCCTGACCCTAACCCTCTCCCAAAGGGAGAGGGGACTGATTGGCGATGCTAAAGAGCTCCACCGATGGGGAATATCTGCAGCGTATCCATAATTCAACTCGGTTCTTCAGGCGATGTATAGCAACAGACAACTCGGTCGGTTCCCTCTCCTTTGGGAGAGGGCTGGGGTGAGGGCAACAGCTTTATACCGAGCGTGTCAGATTCTGTCGCAAATGCCCTCCACCGCCGGTACATCCAATCGTGACCGGCTCGGCTATGATTCTCAGCGGTCGATTTTTTCGGCACAGTGTGTGCATTCATAGGGTTCACAGGTCGGTAACCCCTCCCCGTAGTGCGAGGATTGCCGTATAACGAGTGACATTCGCGTGTTTGGTAATAAAGGACCCACAATAAAAGCTGATGAAGACTCCAAAACGCATTGAACCCCTGATCGAGGACGGTCTGGTCGACGAAGTGCTGCGCCCACTGATGAGTGGCAAAGAAGCAGCTGTTTATGTAGTGCGCTGCGGTAATCAGTTACGTTGCGCGAAGGTCTACAAGGAGGCGAATAAACGCAGTTTCCGCCAGGCGGCCGAATATCAGGAAGGTCGCAAGGTTCGTAACAGCCGTCAGGCGCGCGCGATGGCCAAAGGCTCCAAATTCGGTCGCAAAGAGACCGAAGATGCCTGGCAGAACGCCGAAGTGGCGGCGCTGTTCCGCTTGGCCGGTGCCGGTGTGCGGGTGCCCAAACCGTATGACTTCCTCGACGGCGTATTGTTGATGGAGCTGGTAGCCGACGAGTTCGGCGACGCTGCGCCGCGGTTGAACGATGTGGTGCTGGAGCCCGATCAGGCGCGTGAATATCATGCGTTCCTGATTTCGCAAATCGTGCTGATGTTGTGTACCGGTCTGGTGCACGGTGACCTCTCGGAGTTCAACGTGCTGCTGACCCCGACCGGCCCGGTGATCATCGACCTGCCACAAGCGGTCGATGCCGCAGGCAACAACCACGCGTTCAGCATGCTGGAGCGTGATGTTGGCAACATGGCTTCATACTTCGGTCGCTTTGCCCCGGAGTTGAAGAAGACCAAGTATGCGAAAGAAATGTGGGCGTTGTACGAAGCCGGCATCCTGCACCCGAACAGTGTGCTGACCGGTGAGTTCGATGATCCGGAAGACCTTGCCGATGTCGGCGGCGTGTTGCGCGAGATCGAAGCGGCGCGCCTCGACGAGGAACGCAAACAGGCGATCCGTGCGGCAGACGACGAGCCCAAAGGCAAGTCCGAAGAACCACCGCCACCGCCGTGGATGCAGTGAACGCTTGATGAAAAACCCGGCTCCGGCCGGGTTTTTTTGTCTGCGCTATTTGCGCGACAGCGAGCATGCCCTTGTAGGAGCTGCCGAAGGCTGCGATCTTTGCGCCTTTGCTTTTAAAGGCAAAGATCGCAGCCTGCGGCAGCTCCTACAAGGATCGTATGTGAGTACCCTACGCAACACCCACCTGATCGTCAGCGCCCGGCTGATTTCCGATTTCGGCGCGTTTCTCAACATGGTTGCGCTGGCCACCTACGTCTACCTGCTGACTGACAGCGCCATGAGCGTTGGTATTTTCCTCGCCAGCCGCGTGGGCGGGGGCATGCTTGCCAGTCTCATCGGCACGCCGTTTTACCGCCGCTGGGGCGGACGCCTACCGTTGATTGCTTTCGATTTGCTGCGTGCAAGCCTGCTCGGTTTGCTGCTGGTCGTGCCTGTCGCGCAGCAGGCGATTTTCCTGCCTGTGGTTGCCTTCGGTCTGGGCCTCGGCAATTCGATGTTCGCCATCGGCCTCAACAGCCAATTGCCGCGCCTGATTCCCAACGATCAATTGCTCAAAGCCAATGCCTGGATCACCTCGGCGTCTTCCGCTGCCATGGTCGGCGGCAGTCTGGTCTCCGGTTTGCTGGTGGCCGGTTTCGGTTTCGAAACGGTTTTTGCATTCAATGCGCTGACCTATCTGCTGGCGGCCATGTTGATCGTGCCGCTGCGTTTTGAAAAATCCACCGTTGCGGAAAAATCCCAGCGCAGTGACTGCTCCGCGCTGATGCACTGCCTGCGCAGTGCTCCGGTGATTGCCGCAATGTTGGCGGTGAGCCTGGGTGATACCTTGGGCAGCGCGGCGCACAACGTCGGTTTTCCCATCATTTCGAAGCTGCTGAGTCCGGATTCCGCCAGCACCACGCTGGGCCTGATGCTCGCGGTGTGGGCCAGCGGCAAATTGCTTGGCGCGTGGATCGCCAGTCGTCTGAAGGGCTCGGACAACATTCATCTGGAACGACGGTTTTTCTTCGGCGTGGCATTGATGTCTTGCGGGTTCATTCTGATGTTTCAGCAGCACAGCCTTTTCGGATTGCTGTTGTTTTCGCTGCCGGCAGGACTGGGTGACGGCTTCTCCGAGGTCGGGCTGATGTCACGCCTGCAACGCGAACCGGAGTCTTTGCGCCTGCCGATCTTCAGCTTTCTGACGTTGCTGCAAATGACCGGCCTGGGCATCGGCATGCTGATCGCTGCGCCGTTTTATGCGTGGTGGACACCCGGTGCGGTGGTCATGCTGTTCCACGGTATTCCGCTGGGCACATTGCTCGCGGTGAAGTTGCTGGCAGTCAGGCGCGAGCGGGTTGTGCGCAGCAGCCCGACGCCAGTTCCTTGAGGATCGGGCAATCGGGACGGTGATCGCCGCTACAGTGCTCGACCAGATCCTGCAGGGTGTCGCGCAACTCGCCGAGTTCGCGGATCTTCTGATTCAACTCATCAATATGCTGACGCGCCAAGGTTTTTACGTCGGCACTGGCGCGTTGGCGATCCTGCCAGAGGGTCAGCAGTTTGCCGACTTCCTCCAGCGAAAAGCCCAGATCGCGTGAGCGCTTTATGAATGCCAGTGTGTGCAGGTCGTCGTCACCGTAGATCCGATAGCCACTGTCGGTGCGATGGGCCGCTTTGAGCAAGCCTATCGATTCGTAGTAACGGATCATTTTTGCGCTCAGGCCACTGTGCCTGGCTGCTTGGCCGATGTTCATCGGTGTTCCTCCAGATCCTCGGGTTTCCAGGTTTTCAACAGTAGCGCATTGCTCACCACGCTGACGCTCGACAGCGCCATTGCCGCACCGGCCAGGACCGGATTGAGGAAGCCGAACGCCGCCAGCGGAATGCCGATCAGGTTATAGACGAAAGCCCAGAACAGGTTTTGGCGGATCTTCGCGTATGTCTTGCGGCTGATTTCCAGCGCGGCCGGCACCAGCCGAGGGTCGCCGCGCATCAGTGTGATCCCGGCTGCGTGCATGGCGACATCAGTGCCACCGCCCATGGCAATGCCGATGTCGGCGGCAGCCAGAGCCGGAGCATCGTTGATGCCGTCGCCGACCATGGCAACCACGCCGGTTTTTTTCAGCTCGGTAACGGTGGCCGCTTTGTCGGCGGGCAAGACTTCGGCGTGGACGTTGCGGATGCCCAGCGCCTCGGCGACCACGCGAGCGCTGCCGCGGTTGTCACCGGTCAGCAGATGGCTGTGGATATCCCGCGCGGCGAGTTGCTCCACCGCTTGCAGTGCACCGGATTTCAAAGTGTCGCCGAACGCGAAAAGGCCGAGCACGCGCGGTTCCGGGCTCTGTTCGATCAGCCACGATAACGTGCGGCCTTCGGCCTCCCAGGCAGTGGCTGACGCGCTGAGATTGCCGGCATCCAGGCCGCTTTCTTCCAGCAAACGCCGATTGCCCAACGCCAGACGGCGGCCATCAAGCGTGCCGGCGATGCCGCGACCGGTCAGGGATTGGCTGTCGCTGACATCCGCGACGGTCAGCCCACGTTCGGCGGCTGCATCCATTACGGCTTTGGCCAACGGATGTTCACTGCCGCGTTGCAGTGCCCCGGCGAGTCGCAGCACGGTGTTTTCATCGCCATCGACCGCATTCAAATGGGCGATGCGTGGCGTGCCCGACGTCAGCGTGCCGGTCTTGTCGAACACAACGCTGCTGACTTCATGGGCACGTTCCAGCGCTTCGGCGTCCTTGATCAGAATGCCGTGGCGCGCCGCGACGCCAGTGCCGGCCATGATCGCGGTCGGGGTCGCCAGGCCTAACGCGCATGGGCAGGCGATCACCAATACCGCGACGGCGTTGATCAGCGCCGTCTCCAGAGGGGCGCCATACAGCCACCAACCGATCAATGTGGCCAACGCGATCAGCAAAACAGTCGGGACGAAGACCTGGCTGACTTTATCCACCAGTTTCTGGATCGGAGCCTTGGCGGCTTGAGCGTCTTCGACCAATCGAATGATCCGCGCCAATACCGTTTCCGCGCCGAGCGCTTGAGTGCGCACCAACAGCCGCCCCTCGCCGTTGATCGCGCCGCCGGTGACTTTGTCCCCCGGTTGTTTCGGCACCGGCAGACTTTCGCCGCTGATCAGCGCTTCGTCGGCATGGCTCTGACCTTCGATGACCTCGCCGTCGACCGGAAACCGCTCGCCAGGTTTGACCAGCACTTGATCATTCAGGCGCAGGGCGCTGATGGCGACATCCTGCTCGCGGCCGTCGATCACTTGAATCGCCCGCTCCGGACGCAACGCTTCGAGCGCGCGGATGGCACCGGCGGTCTGGCGCTTGGCGCGACTCTCCAGGTATTTGCCGAGCAGTACGAGTGCGATGACCACCGCGGACGCTTCGAAATACAGATGCGGCATGCGTACGGTAGCGGTGGCCCATTCATACAGACTCAGGCCGTAACCGGCGCTGGTACCGAGGGCGACCAGCAAATCCATGTTGCCTGCACCGGCGCGCACGGCTTTCCACGCGGCGACGTAGAAGCGCGCGCCGAAAATGAATTGCACAGGCGTGGCCAGGGCGAATTGCGCCCAGGCCGGGAGCATCCAGTGAACGCCGAACGGTTGCAGCAACATGGGCGCCACCAGCGGCAGGGCGAGGACAATGGCGCAGATCAGCGTCCAGCGCTCATGCTTGAGTTTTTGTTGCTGGTTATCGGTTGGAGGGTTCTCGGCCTGCCAGACGCTGGCGCTGTAGCCGGCCTTGCTCACGGCGTCGAGCAGGGTTTGTGCATCGACCTGACCGAGCAATTGAAGATGTGCGCGTTCATTGGCGAGGTTGACGCTGACGGCTTTTACGCCGGGGACTTTGTTCAGCGCCCGCTCGACGCGCCCCACGCATGACGCGCAGGTCATGCCGTCGATGCTCAACTCAAGCGTCTGTTGCGCAACGCTGTAGCCCGCGCGTTCAACGGCCTCCACCAGGGCAGGCAGGCTTTCGCCGGGTGCTTGCACCCGCGCTTGTTCGGTGGCGAGGTTGACGCTGACGGCGTGGGCGCCGCTGACGTTGCTCAATGCCCGCTCGACCCGGCCGGCGCAACTGGCGCAGGTCATGCCGGCAATCGGTAAATCGAAAGTGGTGGAATCTGACATTGGTCGTACCCCCTGTAGTGGATGCCTACAAGGATCAACCTTGCCACGCGGGCAAGGTCAAGCACCAATCTGAAAAGCAAAAGATCGCAGCCTTCGGCAGCTCCTACATTGGAATGCAATCCCTGTAGGAGCTGCCGAAGGCTGCGATCTTTTGGCTAGCGACTCAGTATCCGAGTCCAGCAGGTTTCAGATAGACGCCTTCAGCATTCATTGCCAATCGAAATTTGACGACTTCACCGGCATGCAGCACGACTTCCTGCGAACCCGGTGCCAACATCCCGGGATTGCAGCCCGATACTTGGCCCGGCAACAGCTTCAAGCGCAGCGAGACCTTGCCCGGCGGCAGGTTGAAAGAAGTGCTCTGCTCCTGAAACAGCCGCGCCGAGAGCTGATCCTGGATGTAGACGCCAATCTCGCAGGACGTCGCGACTTCCAGGCGCTCGCGGGAAATGATCAGCACCGCATAATCCTCACCAGCGGCCTGCGCCTGGGGCAGGGTGGCACAGAGACCGAGAAAGCCAAACAGGCTGAAAGCTGACCAGCGCATGGCTGAATCTCCTGAATCGAGTCATTGATATACGCAGCTTGGCCGAGCGCGACGCCGATTGCCAGCCCGGCAGTTTATTGAAGAACTTGACCTTGCCATCGTGGCAAGCTCGACACTGTCGGCAACCTCACTAACCGGAGTCATTTTATGCAAGTGTTCAATGTTCAAGGCATGTCCTGCGGTCACTGCGTCAAAGCTATCACCCAGGCTGTGGAGGCGCTGGATCCGGCGGCCAGCGTGCGGGTCGACCTGGCGGCGAAAGAGGTTGGCGTCGAAAGCGCGCTGAGTGCCGAGCAGGTGCTGGCGGCGATTCGTGAAGAGGGCTACGACGTCGAAGTTGCCTGATGGAACAAAAACATCGCAGCCTCGTTTAGCTCCTTCATATTCTCTCGTAGGAGCTGGGGAGCCTGCGATGTTTTGATTGTTAGCGAGCTATCGGAATGTTCAACGCGTGCGGGCGCGGCTAAACTGTCGGGCTGCTGACTTGCCAACCTGGATACTTGATGAACTTCCGTACCATTCTGATTCTCGGTGCCTTGACCGCTTTCGGGCCCTTGGCAATCGATTTTTATCTCCCCGCATTCCCTTCGATGGCGCTGGCGTTCGGCACGGACGAAAACCATGTGCAGATGACCCTGGCTGCGTATTTCGCCGGTCTATCGATTGGTCAGCTGGCTTACGGCCCGGTGGCGGATCGCTTCGGCCGGCGGGGGCCGTTGCTTATCGGCCTGGCGTTGTTCACCTTGGCATCACTGGCTTGCGCTTATGCACCGAACCTGGAATGGCTGATCGGCGCGCGTTTTGTCCAGGCGCTGGGCGGTTGTGCCGGCATGGTGATCTCCCGCGCGGTGGTCAGCGACAAATGCGACGCCGTGGGTTCGGCGAAGGTCTTCTCGCAATTGATGCTGGTCATGGGCCTGGCACCGATTCTGGCGCCGATGCTCGGCGGTTTGCTGGTCAACACCACAGGCTGGCAGTCGATCTTTCTGGTGTTGACCGGGTTCAGCGCGCTGGCAGGTCTGGCGGTAGCGCTCGGCCTACCGGAAAGCATGCCGGCGCACGTGCCGCGCCAACCGTTATCCGGCGCGCTGCGTCAGTACGGTCGCTTGATCAAGGATCGGGTGTATCTCGGACATGCCCTGACGGGCGGCATTGCGATCGCCGGGATGTTTGCCTACATCGCCGGTTCGCCGTTCATTTTCATCAAGCTCTATGGCGTGCCCGCTGAGCATTTCGGTTGGTTGTTCGGCACCAACGCTGCGGGTTTCATTCTGGTGGCGCAAGTCAATGCGCGGATGCTGGCCAAGCGTGGCCCGGCGTTTCTCCTGGCCCGAGCGGTGTGGGTCTACCTCGCGGCGGGATTAGCGCTGCTGGCGGTCAGTTCTTTGCACACCGAATCCTTGTGGCCGCTGCTGATTCCGTTGTTCATCTGCGTCTCCAGCCTGGGCTGCATCAGCCCCAATGCGGCGGCCTGCGCGATGAACGGGCAGGGCGGGCGCGCCGGCAGTGCGTCGGCGCTGCTGGGGTGCATGCAATTCAGCGTCGCCGCTGCCGCTTCGGCGCTGGTGGGGGTCTTGCACGATGGCACAGCCGTGCCGATGGCGATTGTCATCAGTGGCTGTGGCGTGCTGGTGGTGAGTGTCGCGATGATCACCCGTCGTCTGCACAATGCCCGGACGCTGGCGCAAGCCCAGGCCGAAGGCTGATAACGCTTCAGCCGGCAGCGCGCTGTCGGCTGTGGTCGGGGATTTGATGGGGCGCGCAGAGCCGCGCTTCGAGGGTGCGGGTGAACGCCAGAGCTTCGGCTTCACTGCGGAATGTCACGGCGTGTTGGTCCAGTCGAACCTGCCATTGAGACTTCGCCACTTCTTTTATCAGGATCTTCATTGCTGACCTCCCTTGCGTAAAAGATGCATCGCAGAGGCTTCGATTGTAGTCCTGAATACGATCGTAATTATGACGACGGTCAACTGTCGGACTGACGGCAAAAAGCCTTCGCAGCCCCCGCAGGCGCTGGCGAAGGCTGCGATGCTTGGTTCTTAGAAACCTTCTAAAACAATTTTCCCCTTGGCTTTGCCACTTTCAAGCAGCTCATGTGCGCGGCGCAGGTTGGCGGCATTGATGGTGCCGAAGTGTTCGCCTACGGTGGTCTTCAGCGTCCCGGCATCGATAAGCTCGGCCACGCGGTTGAGCAGGTTGTGCTGCTCGATCATGTCCGCTGTTTCAAACAGCGAGCGGGTGTACATGAACTCCCAATGCAGCGACAGGCTCTTGCGCTTGAGCTTGCTCACGTCGAGGGATTTCGGATCGTCGATCAGCGCCAGTTTGCCTTGCGGCGCCAGTGCTTCAACGAGCTCATCCAGATGCTGATCAGTCTGGGTCAGACTGGCGACGTGGGTAACGCTGGCTAGCCCGGCTTTCTTCAGCTCGGCACTGAGAGGCTGGCTATGATCGATCACCAGATCGGCGCCTGATGCTTGGACCCAGGCGCGCGTCTGCTCACGTGAAGCCGTGCCAATGACTTTAAGCCCGGTAAGTTGTTTGGCCAGTTGCGTGAGGATCGAACCCACCCCACCGGCCGCGCCGACGATCAGCAGGCTTTGGCCTTCGTCGGTGTTGCCTTCGCGGATTTGCAGGCGCTCGAACAGCAGTTCCCACGCGGTGATCGCAGTCAGCGGCAGCGCAGCGGCTTCGGCGAAACCAAGCGATTTCGGCATGTGCCCAACGATCCGTTCATCGACCACATGCAGTTCGCTGTTGCCACCGGCGCGGGCGATGGAGCCGGCATAAAAGACTTTATCGCCGGCCTTGAACAAGGTCACTTCGCTACCGACTGCCTTGACCACGCCGGCCACGTCCCAGCCCAGCACTTTCGCCGCGCCGTTTTCCGGCGCCACGTTCTGCCGCACCTTCGTATCGACCGGGTTGACCGAAATGGCTTTGACTTCCACCAGCAAATCGCGCGGGCCGGCGACGGGCTCCGGCAGTTCGATGTCTTGCAAGGATTTCGTGTCGCTGATCGGCAGGGATGCGTAATAGGCGATGGCTTTCATGAAGGCTCCGTAGCGTTGATAGAGGAAGGGCCAGGCAAGCGCGCCGAGGCCGAATGAGCGGCTAAATTCGCTGGATCGAATGATTGGCTATTTCTGTGCAAGATAAAACCGGCTAAAACAGCAGGCTCTTTCAATATTTTTTTGATAATCGAGGCTGGAATGCTGCGTTTCGATGACTTGCAGTTGTTTGTCCGTGCGGCGGATCTGGGCAGTCTGTCAGCGGCCGCACGGGTTATGGATATGTCCGCAGCCGTAGCCAGTGCGGCATTGAAGCGCATCGAACAACAACTCGGTGCGCGCTTGCTCGCTCGTTCGACGCGCAGCCTGCGCCTGACCGCCGAGGGTGAAGGGTTTCTGCAATATGCGCGCGCGGCGCTTAGCAGTCTCGATGAAGGGCGGCGCTTGCTGGCCAGTGGGCAGGATCAGGTCAGTGGCATTCTGCAGTTGTCGGCGCCTTCGGATTTCGGGCGCAATCTGTTGCTGCCCTGGCTCAATGAGTTTCAGCGCGAGCATCCCGGGCTGACCGTGCGCTTGCTACTGGGCGATCGCATCGCCGACCTGTTCCGCCAACCGGTGGACATCGCCTTGCGTTACGGCGAGCCGGAGGATTCAAGCCTGGTGGCCTTGCCTGTTGCGCCGGACAATCGCCGGGTTCTCTGCGCATCGCCGGCGTACATCGCGCGACATGGCGCACCGCGTCATCTCGAACAACTGGCGCAGCACAACTGCCTTTTATACATGCTCGGCAGTCGAGTGCATGACCACTGGCGGTTTCATGATGGCAAACGGGAGATCGGTCTGACGGTCAGTGGCGACCGTTTCAGTGACGACGCCGATGTCGTGCGCCTGTGGGCAGTGGCGGGCGCGGGGATTGCCTATAAGTCCTGGCTTGATGTGGCCGCCGATGTTCTCGCCGGGCGCCTTCAGGTTCTGTTGCCTGAGCTGCTCTGCGAGCGCGCTCCGCTGAATTTGTTGTGCGCCCATCGCGCACAATTGAGTAAGCCAGTGAACCTGTTAAGGGAAATGCTCGCCAGCCGATGCGCCGAAGTGAGTAGTCAATTTCCCGGTTTTCTGAAAGTTGATCATTAGTCGCAGCTAAATAGAGAAATTTCTGTCAGGAACAATCACCACCTGCGCAGGGCTCGGCGCGGGACGCGGCGCAGAACCCGCTTATACTAGCGCCCGCCTGATGCCAGCACCGACCCACGGCCCGGAGACTTTCGCACCGCGTCGCCTGGACTTCAGTGACGGTCGCGCCTCTGCTGCGGGTTCTGTGCCGGAGCAGGCTGCGTCAGTGGCCTGCCTTGCCCCGGTTCATGGCGATTTTCACGTCTTGGCCGATGACCGATTACCGGCCAAGATGTCTCCGAGCAGTAGACGATACGATTCAACAGGGAGTGAACACATGGAACATGCACCTTGCATCAGCCAGATCGCCACGTTGCTGGCCGACCCCAAGCGCAGCGCGATGATGTGGGCGTTGATGGATGGCTCGGCCCGGCAAACCGAGGAGCTGGCGCTGCTGGCAGGGCTCTCGCCATCGTCGGCCAGCGCGCATCTGGGACGATTGTCCGCTGGCGGTCTGTTGAGGATCGAAATTCGCGGTCGCAAACGCTTCTTTCGCCTCGCCGCTCCCGAGGTCGGCGCCGCGATCGAGGCGCTGGCCAGTGCCACCATCGCCAGCGCCCCCCGGGAAATTCCCGCGGCCCTCAAGCGCACCACGCCGATGACCAAGGCCACAGCCGCGCCGTCGTCGTTGTTGCGTGCGCGTTTCTGTGATGATCATTTGGGCGGCACACTGGCCGCCGACCTGTATCAGCGCCTGCTTGATTCCGGCTGGATCGAGCAGCTCGAACAACGGGTGGTGGTGACTCACAAAGGCTCCACGCAACTGGCCAAGCGCGGCGTGTTTATCCAGGCCCTGGCCCATCGCAACGTGCAAGTTGCGTGCGCCTGTCCGGACTGGAGCGAAAGACGCCCGCACATGGGCGGATCGCTCGGCGCGGCGCTGCTGCAACTGTTCATGCAGTCCGGCTGGCTGTCCCTGCCCAATGATTCGCGTGCACTGCAACTGACGGCCACGGGGCAGCGCGAAATCCATCGTTTTGCCAAAGAAACCGAGCTCGAAATGGCATTGTGAGGCGTCGAGGTTCACGCTCGATGATCGACGTCGTCCACGACTGCGAGCAGGTCGCATCCGGTACGGCGTTCAAATGACCATCGCGCACACTCGATCCGGGGATTTTTTCGGATGGGGGAACGTGACATGGACACTCAACGGTTTAGCGCGGCAGAAAGGCTGGAGCGGCTGCCCGGCAGCGGTTATCACCGGGTAATTTTCATCATCATTGCCCTGGCGTTTTTCTTCGACTCGATGGATCTGGCGATGATGACGTTCCTGCTGGGCTCGATCAAAGCCGAATTCGGCTTGAGCAGCGCCCAGGCCGGGCTGCTGGCCAGTTCGAGTTTTTTCGGCATGGTTTTGGGCGCATCGCTGTCGGGGATGCTCGCCGATCGCTTTGGACGTAAACCGGTGTTTCAGTGGAGCATCGTGCTGTGGGGCTTGGCCAGTTACCTGTGTTCAACGGCGCAGACGGTGGAGACGCTGACGCTGTTCCGGATTCTGCTCGGGATCGGCATGGGCATGGAGTTTCCGATTGCGCAGTCGATGCTTTCGGAGCTGATTCCGGCGCAACGGCGCGGGCGCTACATTGCCTTGATGGACGGTTTCTGGCCGTTGGGGTTTGTCGCCGCAGGCGTACTGTCGTATTTCCTCCTGCCGCTGATTGGCTGGCGCGACATCTTCCTGGTTCTCGGAGTGCCGGCGGTGTTTGTGCTGGCGATCCGTTTTTTCATACCCGAGTCACCGCGCTGGCTCGAACAGGCCGGGCGCGATGACGCTGCAGACGCCGTGCTCAATGGAATCGAAGCACGAGTGCGCGCCTCGCTGGGCGGCGTGGCGCTGCCGGAACCGATTCGCTTGCCGCGCACGGTCACGCCACCGGGCAACTTCTTTTCGGCGCTAAAGCAGATCTGGTCGCCGCAATATCGCCAGCGCACAACGATGATCTGGAGTCTGTGGTTCTTCGCGCTGCTCGGCTTCTACGGGCTGACCTCATGGCTGAGTGCGCTATTGCAGCAGTCGGGTTTCGCCGTGACGCAGTCGGTGTATTACACGGTGCTGATTTCCCTCGGTGGCATTCCCGGCTTTTTGATGGCCGCGTGGCTGGTCGAGCGCTGGGGGCGTAAGCCGGTGTGCATCGTCACGTTGCTGGGCGGCGGGGTGATGGCGTTTCTTTATGGGCAGAGCGCGGTGTTCGGCGGCAATGTCGCATTGCTGATCAGCACGGGACTGTTGATGCAGTTCTTCCTGTTCGGCATGTGGGCGGTGCTTTATACCTACACGCCAGAGCTGTATCCGACATCGGCACGGGCAACGGGCTCGGGCTTTGCCTCGGCGATTGGCCGCGTCGGTTCATTGCTCGGGCCATTGGTGACCGGGCTGGTGTTCCCGATAACCGGGCAGGGCGGAGTGTTCGCGCTGGGCGCGGCATGCTTTGCGATAGCGGCGGGGGTGGTGTGGCTGTTCGGGATGGAAACGCGGGGCAAAACCCTCGAGGAATTGACTGAGGCTAGCTGAAAAGATCGCAGCGTTGCGCAGCTCCTACAGGAAATTCATTAAATTCTGTAGGAGCTGCGGAACGCTGCGATCTTTTGCTTTTACGGTTTTACCAAGCGTGCATCAAGGCTGTTTTGCGCCAGGCGCTTGGCCTGATCCTGAGTCATGCCCAAGTGTTCATGCAGTGCATGGAAGTTCTCGGTCACATAACCACCAAAGTACGCCGGGTCATCGGAGTTCACCGTGACCTTCACGCCGCGCTCGAGCATGTCGAGAATGTTGTGCTGCGACATGTGATCGAACACGCAGAGCTTGGTGTTCGACAGCGGGCACACGGTCAGCGGGATCTGTTCGTCGATGATCCGCTGCATCAGACGCTCGTCTTCGATGGCGCGCACGCCATGGTCGATGCGCTGAATCTTCAGCAGGTCAATGGCTTCCCAAATGTACTCCGGCGGGCCTTCTTCGCCAGCGTGGGCCACGGTGAGGAAGCCTTCGTCGCGAGCACGGTCAAACACGCGCTGAAACTTGCTTGGCGGATGGCCCATCTCGGAACTGTCGAGGCCAACGGCGACAAACGCATCGCGGAACGGCAGCGCCTGATCGAGGGTTTTCTCGGCTTCCTCTTCGCTCAAATGACGCAGAAAACTCAGGATCAAACCACTCGTGATGCCCAACTGCGTCTCGCCATCCTTCAATGCCGCGGCGATGCCGTTGAGCACCACTTCGAACGGGATGCCTCGGTCGGTGTGGGTCTGCGGGTCGAAGAACGGTTCGGTGTGAATCACGTTCTGTGCTTTGCAGCGCAGCAGGTAGGCCCAGGTCAGGTCGTAGAAATCCTGCGAGGTGCGCAGCACATCGGCGCCCTGGTAATACAGGTCGAGAAATTCCTGCAGATTGTTGAAGGCGTAAGCCTTGCGCAGTGTTTCCACATCGTTCCACGGCAGAACGATCTTGTTGCGTTCGGCCAGCGCGAACAGCAGTTCAGGCTCCAGCGAGCCTTCCAGATGCAGGTGCAGTTCGGCTTTGGGCAAGGCGTTGAGCCAGTCGTACATAGTCTTTTCTCATCAGGTGCAATGCCGGCATTCTACAGAGGCTGGCCGCAACAATTGGCAAAACCTGACCAGGTAATCGATCAAACCGCCTCTTGTTCACGGCGATAGGCGTAGGTGTCGGCGAAGCGCGACAGCAGGAATTCGGCGCAAGTGGTCGTCGGATATTTCGCTGGATGCTGTGCGTCCTGACAACCGGGCAGGCATTCGATGCGCGTGTCCGGGTGCGGCTCAGCGAAGAACGGCATCGAATAGCGATCCACCCCGAGCGGGCTGATCACCCGGTGCGGCGTCGAGCGATAACGGTCGTTGCTCCAGCGCGCCATCATGTCGCCGAGATTGACCACGAACGTGCCATCAATCGGCGGCGCATCGATCCATTGTCCTTTTACATTCTTCACCTGCAAACCACCGGCGCTGTCCTGATACAACAGGGTGATGCAGCCGTAATCGGTGTGCGCGCCGGCGCCTTGCTGTTCGGCGGAGCTGGCAGTGTGACGGGGCGGGTAGTGGATCATGCGCAGTACGCTGACCGGGTCGACAAAACGGGAGTCGAAGAAATCGCGGTCGATGCCCAGCGCGATGGTCATTGCCCGCAGCAGGGTTTGCGCCAGCGCCTGCATGTCGAGGTAATGCTGCTCCATCAACTGCGCCCATCCCGCTTGCGTCGGATGTCGGTTCGGCCCGCGCAGCGGCTTGTTCGCCAACACGTCGGGATGATCGGCCGGCAAGTGCAGGCCCATGTCGAAGGTTTCTTTCAGATCGCTTGGCTTGTGCGGGTCGAGCTGTTCGGTGGCGATCGCACCGTAGCCGCGGTGGTGGCGGGTCTGGGTGATGTCGATCTCGAGTTTTTCTGCCGCTGGCAGCGCGAAGAAACGCTGGGCATGATCGAGCAGCGCGTCGATGCGTTGCGCCGTAATCGGATGGCCCTTGATGTAGAAGAAGCCCCATTCGCGGCAGGCCTGATCGATTTGTCCGGCCACGGCGGGCCAGGCATGTTCTTCGTCGGCGTAGAGCGGGCTGATGTCGATGATGGGAAGCTGATTCATACACAATCCTTGAATACGCTGAAGATCAAATGTAGGAGTGAGCCTGCTCGCGATAGCGGTGTATCAGGCGACACTCGCTGAATGACCCACCGCATCGCGAGCAGGCTCACTCCTACAAGGGATGGTGGTATGACAGGGTTACTTCGGCATTTCGGCCTTCATGCCTTCCACGTAATAATTCATCGACGCCAGCTCGGCATTGGTCGCGCTCACGCCTGCCGGAATTTTTTCAACACCGGCCTGATCCTTGATCGGCCCGGTGAACGGTTGCAGCGCACCGCTCTTGATGTCGGCAATGATTTGTTCCGCCTCGGCTTTCACGGGTGCCGGCACCAGATCGCTGATCGGCAATTGCACCGTGCCTTCCTTCAGCCCGCCCCAGTAATCCTGGGACTTCCACGTGTGATCGATCACGCTTTGCGTGGCCTGAATGTAGTGCGGCGCCCAGTCGTTGACGATCGAGGTCAACACCGCTTTCGGCCCGAAGTGCGCCATGTCCGAGGCATACCCCACCGCATACACGCCACGACGCTCGGCCGCCTGAATCGGCCCCGGACTGTCGGTGTGCTGGAACACCACGTCGACGCCCTGATCGATCAGCGCGTTGGCGGCATCGGCTTCCTTGCCCGGATCGAACCAGGAGTTGACCCACACCACTTTGATCTCGGTGCCGGGGTTGTACTTGTTAAGCGCCAATTGAATCGAGTTGATGTCGCGGATCACTTCGGGGATCGGAAACGAAGCGACGTAACCGATCTTTTTGGTCTTGGTCATTTTCGCGGCGAGGAAACCGCCGACGTAGCGACCCTCATAAGTGCGCGCGAGGTAGGTGCCGAGGTTCTTGTCCTGCTTGTAACCGGTGGCGTGTTCGAAGGTCACTTTGGGAAATTGTTTAGCGACTTTCAGTGTTGGGTTCATGTAGCCGAATGAAGTGGTGAAAATCAGGTCGTACTTGTCCTTGGCCATGTTGCGGATCACCCGCTCGGCGTCGGCGCCTTCGGCGACGTTTTCGACGTAGTTGGTGGTGATCTGATTGCCGAATTTATCCGCGAGAGCCTTGCGCCCCTGTTCATGCTGATACGTCCAGCCATGGTCACCGATCGGGCCGATGTAGACGAATCCGACCTTCAGCGGATCGGCAGCGCTGGCGCTCAGGCTGATTCCCAGACCGAGGGCGGCGCACAGCAGTTTGTGCAGCGGACGTGTTGGCATGAACTCGAACTCCATTTTGTTGTGTGTGGTCAGGGCCAATGCAAATTGCTGACCAACAGGACAACAAACAACAAAGATCGCAGCCTTCGGCAGCTCCTACATGGGAATGCACAACCTGTAGGAGCTGCCGAAGGCTGCGATCTTTTTCAGCGCCAGTACCAACGCAGTGCAACTCAACGGATTCACGCTATCGCTTGGTGCGCTAATGTGTAACGAAACGTTAGCGCCGCTCCGCAGTCAGTAGCTCATCAGTTCTTTTCGGCAAAAGGCCCGTCATGCTCTCAATCCTCAAGCAAGAAAGCTTTCTGCTGCTGGCAGTCATTGCCGCTTGCATCGCTTATCCACTGGAACACTGGCTGCTGCACAGCGGCCAGATCGTCGCGCTGATCGGCGGTCTGCTGCTGATCGCCTTCATCGTTGCCGCCTCGATGCGCGTTGCCCATCACGCCGAATTGCTCGCGGAAAAGGTCGGCGACCCCTACGGCACGATGATCCTGACCCTCGCCGCGGTACTCGTTGAAGTGGTGATCCTCGCGATCATGATGAGCAACGAAGCCTCGTCCACGCTGGTGCGCGACACCATCTATTCGGCGGTGATGCTCGACATCAACGGCATCCTCGGCCTCGCCGCGCTGATGGGCGGGATCAAGCACGGCGAGCAGTCTTACAACGACGATTCGGCGCGCAGTTACAGCGTGATGATTCTCACCGCGATGGGTGTGTCGATGGTCGTGCCGGAATTCATTCCCGAGGCCAACTGGAAGCTTTATTCAGCGTTTACGATTGGCGCGATGGTGGTGCTTTACGCCCTGTTCCTGCGCATGCAGGTCGGCCCGCACAGCTACTTCTTCAGCTACAGCTACCCGGACAAACGCCGCAAGAAAGAGCCGATCGAACAGGAACCGAAACCGGTCAGTCTGGCGCTGTCGATCGGCACGCTGGTGTTTGGTGTGGTGGTGATCGGCGCGCTGGCCGAGGTGATGTCCAAGACCCTTGATCTGGGCCTGGAAGGTACCGGTGCTCCGCCGGTGATCACGGCGATTCTGGTGGCGGCGATTTCCGCAGCGCCGGAGATTTTGACCGCGTTGCGTGCGGCGTTGGCCAATCGGATGCAATCGGTGGTGAACATTGCGATGGGCGCATCGCTGTCGACGGTGATCCTGACCGTGCCGGTGATGGAAGCGATGGCGCTGTACACCGGCCAGCCGTTTCAGATGGCGATGACCCCGGTGCAAACGGTGATGATCTTTATCACCCTGATCGTCAGCGCAATCAACCTCAATGACGGCGAGACCAATGCCATCGAAGGCATGACGCACTTCGTGCTGTTTGCGACCTTTATCATGCTGTCCCTGCTGGGCCTATAGGGACGCTGAAAAACCTTTGGGGGCGGGCTTGCCCGCGATTGCGGTGTGTCAGAAACCATATATGTGCCTGACACACCCCCATCGCGGGCAAGCCCGCTCCCACAGGGATTAATGATCGGATCAGGTCCCGGCGATCAGCTGGCGAGCGGCCTGGCTGTGATTGGCAATCAGGCCTTTCAGATCCAGTCCTTCGACCTGACCATCAATCACGCGCCACTTGCCGCCAATCATCACCCGATCCGCACGATCCGCGCCGCACAGCAGCAATGCCGAAATCGGATCGTGGCTACCGGAAAACCGCAGCTCGTCGAGCTTGAACAACGCCAGATCCGCCTGCTTGCCGACCGCCAACTCACCGATGTCCGTACGCCCCAACAGGCTCGCCGAACCTTTGGTCGCCCAACCGAGCACCCGCTCCGGGGTGATCTTTTCGGCGCCGTAGCGCAAGCGCTGGATGTACAGCGCCTGACGCGCTTCCAAAATCATGTTCGAGGCATCGTTGGACGCCGAACCATCCACACCCAGACCAAACAACGCACCGGCGTCGGTCAAGTCGATACTCGGGCAAATGCCGGACGCCAGGCGCATGTTCGAACTCGGGCAGTGGCAAATGCCGGTGCCGGCCTGGCCGAGGCGGGCGATTTCGTCGGGGTTGAAATGGATGCCGTGGGCCAGCCAGGTGCGCGGGCCAAGCCAGCCGACGCTGTCGAGATAATCGACGGTGCGCAGGCCGAAACGCTGCAGGCAGAAGTCTTCTTCGTCGAGGGTTTCAGCGAGGTGGGTGTGCAGGCGCACATCGAGCTTGTTCGCCAGGTCGGCACTGGCCGACATGATTTCCGGGGTCACCGAGAACGGCGAGCACGGCGCCAGCGCGATCTGAATCTGCGCGCCATCGCCTCGCTCGTGGTACTCGTGAATCAGCCGCTGGCTGTCGTCGAGAATCACCTCGCCTTCCTGCACCGTTTGCTGCGGAGGCAGGCCGCCGTCCTTCTCGCCGAGGCTCATCGAACCGCGGGTGAGCATGGCGCGCATGCCCAGTTCACGCACTGTTTCGACTTGCACGTCGATGGCGTTTTCCAGACCATCCGGGAACAGATAGTGATGGTCAGCAGCAGTGGTGCAACCCGAGAGCAGCAACTCAGCCAGCGCCACTTTGGTCGCGAGGGCGAGTTTTTCCGGAGTCAGGCGTGCCCACACCGGATACAGCGTTTTCAGCCACGGAAACAACGGCTGATTGACCACCGGCGCCCAGGCGCGGGTCAGGGTTTGATAGAAGTGATGGTGCGTGTTGATCAGGCCCGGCAGGATTACATGCTCGCGGGCATCGAACACTTCATTGCACGGCGCCGACGGCTGTTGGCCGGCCGCGAGCACTTCGACGATGACGCCGTCTTGCAGCACCAGGCCGCCACGGGCATCGAGCTCGTTGGAGGTGAAAATGGCGAGGGGGTTTTTTAACCAGGTACGGGTCGCAGGCATTGTGGCCGGCTCCTCTGAAAATGGGTTCAGGGTTGCCAGCTCAGTGTTGCCCTGTCTGCTGATCCAGGTTCGCCGCACGGACGAGGTGCGCAGTTTCAAACAAAACCTTAAATCGGGCAAGCCCAACCCGACCATTCACCACAAAACCAAAATACACAAACCAATGGCGATGTGATCCGACAACGCCCATTCCAACAAAATACGCAACCCTGTAGGAGCTGCCGAAGGCTGCGATCTTTTGATCTTGTTTTTTACAATCAAAAGATCGCAGCCTTCGGCAGCTCCTACAATTAGCCAGTCATGCAGTCATGCAGTCATGCAGTCATGCAGGTATTCAGGTATTCAGGGGATTTTGATTTCACTGCTTACCAGGGAATCGTTTCGCCTTTGTAATTGACGAAGTGGTGCCCGCCCTTGCCGGTGAACGCATTGACCTGATCGATCAGCCCACGGGTGCTGGTCTCGACATCGATGTCAGCACCTTCGCCACCCATGTCCGTTTTCACCCAACCGGGATGCATCGACAGCACGGTCAGTTTCTGCTCGCCCAATTGCGTGACGAAGCTGTTGGTCATGGAATTGAGCGCGGCCTTGCTCGCTTTGTACAGCGCCAGCTCCGGGGCGTCCGGCATGGTCACGCTGCCCAGCACCGAACTCATGAATGCCAGCACGCCGCTGCCATCGCGGATCTGCCCGACAAAACGTTGCGCCAGATTGATCGGCGCCACCGCGTTGGTGAAAAACAACTGACCGACTTGCGCCAACGTCGCGCCGTCCGGTGTTTGCACATCCGGGCCTTTGACCCCGGCGTTGACGAACAGCAGGTCAAAGGTTTCGTCACGCAGTTGCTGGCTCAGCGCAATCACTGCTTGCTGATCATCCATGTCGAGCTTCTCGATCCGCACCTGCCCGAGCGCTCGCAGCGCCTCGGCGTTTTGCGGATTGCGCACGGTGGCCGTGACTTGCCAGCCATCGGCCAGCAGGGTTTTCACCAGACCGAGGCCCAGGCCCCGCGAGGCGCCGATGATCAGCGCATTTTTTGCCTGAGACATGATGGGTACCTTGATAGTCAACATTCAGGATTCAGTGGACCGGCCTGCCCGCGCCGAAGTTGCAAACTCCGGCGCAAAGAGGCAGCGACCGGAGCATACCCCAGCCCTTGCCGTGCTTGCTTCCTCAAACTCTCAGGATTGGTTGATGTTGGTTCAGGTGTTGCCTGTGCGGACACTTTCGCGAGCAGGCTCGCTCCCACAGGGGAACTGAGTGAACTCGGTCAAATGTGGAAGCGAGCCTGCTCGCGAAGAGGCCCGCCCAGCCACCCTTTAATGCCCCGCCTGCCAAGGCTGCCCCAACGACACCGGCGCATACAACCGTGTGCGCACGGCATCGCGCGACAACAACACCAGCACCACAATGGTCGCGACGTAAGGCAGCATCGCCAGCAGACTCGACGGAATCGCCAGCCCCAATCCCTGCGCCACCAGATGCAGGATGCTGGCGAGGCCGAACAGATAGGCGCCGAGCAACAACCGCCAGACCCGCCAACTGGCGAACACCACCAGCGCCAGGGCGATCCAGCCGCGTCCGGCGGTCATGTTTTCTGCCCACATCGGCGTGTACGCCAGCGACAGATACGCCCCGGCCAAACCGGCCATCGCCCCGCCAAACAGCACCGCCAGCGTGCGCACGGTCAACACTGGCAAGCCCATCGCACTGGCCGCATCCGGGTTCTCGCCAACTGCCTGGATGATCAAGCCCAGACGACTTTTGCTGATCACCCACGCCACCAGCGCAAACAGCGCGAACGACAGATACACCAGTAGATCCTGAGAGAACAGCATGCGCCCCAGCAGGGGAATATCGCTCAGGTAAGGAATGGCCAGCGGCTCGAAACCGGCCAGTGGTTTACCCACCCACGCCGCACCGACAAAGGTCGAAAGGCCAACGCCGAAGATCGTCAGCGCCAACCCGGTTGCCACCTGATTGGCATTGAACACCAGCGCCACCAAGGCAAACAGCGACGACAACAGCATCCCGGCGAACATCGCCAACAACACGCCAAGCCACAGGTTGCCGCTGTTGAGGGCGACGATAAAACCGACCACCGCACCGAACAGCATCATGCCTTCCTGACCCAGGTTGAGCACGCCGCTCTTCTCGCAGATCAGTTCACCCAGGGCCACCAGCAACAGCGGTGTGCCGCAACGCACCATGGCGTAGAAAATATTGCTCAACAGATCGATATCCATCACAGCGCTCCGGCGGTTACGGCATTGGTCGAAGTGCGCTTGACCCAGCGCAGTTTCAGGCGCGGCCGATAGAGGATCAGCACGTCACAGGCGAGCAGGAAAAACAGCATCATGCCTTGGAACAGCTGAGTGATTGCCTGCGGCAGATTGAGCGACATTTGCGCGCTCTCGCCGCCGATGTACAGCAGCGCCATCAGCAGACTGGAGAACAGAATGCCGATCGGATTGAGGCGCCCGAGAAACGCCACGGTGATCGCCGCATAGCCATAACCGGGCGACACTTGCGGCACCAATTGGCCGATCGGCCCGGTGACTTCGCAAACGCCGGCCAGCCCGGCCAACCCGCCGCTGATCAACAGCGCCAGCCAGATCAGCCGCTTCTCGCGAAAACCGACAAACCCCGCCGCGCGCTTGTCCAGCCCGAGCACTTTGATCTGGAAACCGACAAAGCTTTTCTGCAACAACACCCACACCGCGACCAATGCGAGCAAAGCGAAATACACCCCGGCGTGCACCCGGCCATCCTCCAGCAGCAGCGGCAAACGAGTGGCGTCGCCGAACATCGCCGATTCGGGAAAATTGAACCCGGCCGGATCCTTCAGCGGCCCGTGCACGCAAAACAGCAACAGGTTCAACGCGATGTAATTGAGCATGATGCTGGTTAGGATTTCGTTGGCGTTGAAGCGCGTACGCAGCCACGCCGTCAGCCCGGCCCATGCCGCGCCGGCCAGCGTGCCGGTCAGCAGAACCAAGACCAGCGCCCAACGGCTTTGCAGGTCGATGATATTCACGGCCAGGGCACTGCCGGCGAGGGCGCCGAGCAGTAGTTGTCCCTCGGCGCCGATGTTCCAGATTCTGGCCTGATACGCCACCGCTAGCCCCAATGCACAAAGCAGGATCGGCAGCGTTTTCACCAGCAATTCGGAGACGCCATACAGATCGCTGACTGGCGCGATCAGCAGTGTGTGCAATGTTTGCAGCGGATCATGGCCGAGGGCGATGAACAGCAGGGATCCGCAGCCAAGCGTCAGCGCTGCCGCCAGTAACGGCGAGCACCACAGCATCAGGCGCGATTGCTGGCCACGGGGTTCAAGGGAAAGCAGCATGTAAGGAAACTCCGTCAGACCGTGGCGGTTGAAGATGAATTGTCGAACTGACCGGCCATCCAGCCGCCGACATCGCTGAGTTGCGTATCGCGCGTGTTCTGCAACGCCGATAAGTGTCCACCGCACAGCGCGCCGAGGCGGTCGCTGATCTGGAACAGCTCATCAAGGTCTTCAGAAATCACCAGAATCGCCGCGCCGGCATCGCGCAACGCGATCAACGCGCGGTGGATGGTCGCGGCAGCGCCAACGTCGACGCCCCAGGTCGGGTGCGCAGCGATCAGCAGTTTCGGTTGCTGGAGGATTTCCCGACCGAGAATGAATTTTTGCAGATTGCCGCCGGACAGGCTGCGCGCGGCGGTTTGCGCATCCGGAGTTTTCACGCCGAAACGCTCAATGATCTGTTGGGCGAAGGCTTCGACTTTGCCGCGTTGAATCAATCCGTGGCTGACCAGGCCTTGCTGGAAAGCGCTGAGCAAGGCGTTGTCCGCCAGGCTCAATTCCGGCACTGCACCGTGGCCGAGTCGTTCGGCGGGCACGAACGCCAGGCCCAGTTTGCGTCGCGCATCCGCTCGTAAGTCGGCGACATTGCGTTCCGCGAAGCGAATGGTCGCGGCTTGCGAGCGCGCCAAGGTCTGTTCACCGCTGAGCAGGGCGAGCAACTCGTCCTGACCATTGCCCGCGACCCCGGCGATGCCGACGATTTCTCCGCTGCGCACTTGCACATCGATGTCGTGCAGCGAGCAGCCAAACGGGTCGGGGTTGTGCCAACTCAAACCGCTCACTTGCAAAAACGCCGCACCACCACTGACCTTCGGATAGTCGCCGACCAACGCCGCCGCTTCGCCGACCATCAGTTGCGCCAGTTGCTGATCCGAGCAGTCGGCCGGTACACAATGCCCGGCGACCCGGCCACCGCGCAGCACCGTGGCGCTATGGCACAGCGCCCGAACCTCGCCCAGCTTGTGACTGATGAACAGGATGCTGCAGCCCTCGGCCGCGAGACGGCGCAGGGTGACGAACAATTCATCGGCCTCGGGAGGTGTCAGCACCGAAGTCGGCTCATCGAGAATCAGCAGACGAATGTCCTGCATCAGGCAACGAATGATTTCCACCCGCTGCCGCTCGCCGATCGACAGGCTGTGGACAAGTCGCTCCGGCTCCAGCGCCATGCCATAACGGCGCGATACTTCGCGAATCGTTGGCTCCAGTTGCTTCGGCGTACCGGCCGCTGCGCCCATCGCCAACGCAATGTTCTGCGCCACGCTGAGGGTTTCGAACAGCGAAAAATGCTGGAACACCATGCCGATCCCCAGCTGCCGCGCCTGCGCCGGGTTGCGGATGTTGACTGGCTTACCCTGCCAGAGAATCTCGCCCGCATCGGCTTGGGTAACCCCGTAGATGATTTTCATCAAGGTGCTTTTGCCCGCGCCGTTTTCACCAAGCAGCGCATGGATTTCGCCACGGGCGATGGTCAGATCGATAGCGTCGTTCGCCAGACAACCAGGGTAGCGTTTGCTGATCTGACGCAGTTGCAGACGTGGCGGGGTAGGTGCGATGGACATGACAGGCTCGACTTGCTTGGAGTTGTGCCTGTGGATAAAGCAATTTCCTGGCCATTGAGTCAGGAACGCCTGCCAGACCCGTCCGCAAACGTCGATTGCAGCGCATCGACGCTCGATTTGATTCACTGTCGAGCACCAATTCAGCGCAAAGCCATTGCGCAGGCTCCAGTTTTGCCCGCTAGCGGTTGGTTAAAAAACGAACAATCACCTAGGGGCTAGGCAGAACCGGCGACAGCGGCGGTCATGAACGGCTTATCCACAGGTTGCTCCACAGTTATTGTGCGCAAGCCTATACGGCGGGCATAAGCACTGAGGTGCTTCGTTCTAATGGTGATAACCAGCGCTAACTAATTGTTTTATGGAGAAAATTCCTTCTCGTCGGAATAATTGAACGAAAAGTGAACAAATCGCGCAAAGCCGCATGACAGAAGGGTTACAGCGTTATGTGCTCAGGTTATCCACAGTCGGGTGCACAGCAGGTGTGGGCAAGTCTGTGGAATAAGGAAAACGAGGGATGCCCACAAAGATCGTCCGATCGCGGCCCGAGCCTTCGGCAGCTCCTACATTTGAAATGCGATCTCCTGCAGGAGCTGCCGAAGGCTCGGGCCGCGATCGGACGATCTTTTGATCTTGGATTAACGCTGCAACAAAATCCGCCCACGACTTAAATCAGCAAGTTGCGATTGCAAGATATCGATCTGCGCTTCCCCCACCGCCAACTTCAACTCAACCCCGTTGGCGGTGAAACTCTCTTCCAGGACCAGACCACCGATATCCGCCACCCGCAACTTCACCAACGCCAACTCGGCAAACCCGCACGCACAACTCAACGGTACGCGGCTGATCAATTCGATTTTCGCTGCCGCTTGCAGGCACTTGTTCGCGCCACCCCCATAGGCCCGGGCCAAGCCGCCAGTACCCAGTTGAATGCCGCCGTACCAGCGGATCACCAAGACTGCGACTTGATCGCAGTCCTGCGCTTCGATCGCCGCCAGAATTGGCCGCCCGGCCGTACCGCCTGGCTCGCCGTCATCATTGCTGCGATATTGCGCACCGAATTTCCATGCCCAGCAATTGTGCGTGGCATTTAAATCGCTGTGCTGTTCGAAGAATGCCTGAGCGTCGGCGGGGCTGCCGATCGGCGTGGCGATGGTGATAAAGCGGCTTTTGCGAATCTCTTCGCGGTACTCGCAAAAACCGCTGAGGGTGAAAGGCATAAACGTCTTATAGAGAAGGAGTGAGGCCGCAGCCTTTGAGAATAATGCGGATCAGATTGTTGCCTGCGTCTTCCATGTCCTGCTTGGTCAACTTGCTGCGCCCGGTGACACGGCAGATTTGCGTGGCGAAGTCGGCGTAGTGCTGAGTGCTGCCCCACAACAGGAAGATCAGGTGCACCGGGTCGACCGGATCCATTTTGCCCGCGTCGATCCACGCTTGAAACACGGCCGCGCGGCCAGTGAACCAGGCGCGGTAGTCCTGATTGAAATATTCGCTCAGGCATTCGCCGCCGCTGATCACCTCCATCGCGAAGATTCGCGAAGCCTGCGGTTGGCGGCGCGAGAATTCCATTTTCGCGCGAATATAACGGGTCAGCGCTTCGGCCGGATCATCCTCGGCAGTGAGGTTGTTGAAGGTGCTGTCCCACAGCTCGATGATGTTGCTTAGCACCGCCACGTACAAACCGAGTTTGTTGGTGAAGTAGTAATGCAGGTTCGCCTTGGGCAACCCGGCATTCTGCGCGATGGTGTTCATGCTGGTGCCTTTGAACCCGTGACGGGCGAACTCGTCTTCGGCGGCTTTGAGAATGGTCTCTTCGTTCTTCTGCCGAATGCGGCTGGCGGGTTTGCCGCCGTGGGCGGGGACTTCAAAGGTCATAGGCACTTCCGGATTTGTCTGTGGGTGCAACCAGTTGCGTTGATAGCGCACCCACAGGCATCCGACAAGTCTTTGCGCGATAAAACCGTTACGCCTGTTCGATCTTGTTCAGCGCGGCAGCCGTTTCGGCCACTTGCGCTTTCGACTCCGGAAGCAACAGGCACAAGAGGATCGCCGTCAGACCGCCGCTGGTGATCGCCGAGTCGAACAGGTTCTGCACCAGTTTCGGTAACAGGTGCAGCAGGTTCGGTTGCGCGGCTATGCCCAGGCCGACGCCGAACGAAGTGGCGATGATCAACATGCTGCGCCGATCCAGCGGCGACTGCGCAAGAATGCGCACGCCGGCCGCCGCCACCGCGCCGAACATTACCAGCGTCGCACCGCCCAGCACCGGTTTCGGAATCTGTTGCAGCACCGCGCCAATCATCGGGAACAGCCCGAGACAAAAAAGAATCGCACCGATGTACAGCCCGACGTAGCGGCTGGCGACGCCGGTCAACTGGATCACGCCGTTGTTCTGCGCGAAGGTGGTGTTAGGGAAAGCGCTGAACGTGGCGGCAATCATGCAACTGACGCCATCGCCCAGCACGCCACCGCGCAGGCGGCTTATATAAAAAGGGCCACTGATCGGCTGACGGGCAAGCATGCAATTGGCGGTGAGGTCGCCGACGGTTTCGATAGTACTGATCAGATAAATCAGCGCGACCGGCAGGAAAGCCGTCCAGTCGAAGCTGAAACCGAACTTGAACGGTGTAGGAAAACTCACCAGCGGCAAGTCAGGCAGCGGCTGCGGTATCAGTTTCCCACTGAACCAGGCGGCCAGGCTGCCGAGCACCAGACCGATGATGATGGCGGATAAACGCACCCACGGCGTGTTCGAGCGGTTGAGCAGAATGATCGTCAGCAGTACGAACACGCCCAGCGCCAGATTTCCCGGTGCACCGAAGTCTGGCGCATTGAAGCCACCACCGAGATCGGTGATGCCGACTTTGATCAGACTGATGCCGATGAGCGTGATGACGATCCCGGTCACCAGTGGCGTAACGACTCGGCGCAATTGTCCGATGAAGCGGCTGAGCACGATTTGTACGATCGCGCCGAAAAAGCACACGCCGAAAATCATCGCCAGAATGTCTTCCGGGCTGCCACCGCGTTGCTTGACCAGAAAACCCGCCGACAGCACCGCGCCGAGAAAAGCGAAACTGGTGCCTTGCAGACAGATCATCCCGGCGCCGATGCCGAACGGCCGGCGCGCTTGAATAAACGTGCCGACGCCCGAGACCATCAGCGCCATGCTGATCAAATACGGTAAATATGCGCCGAGCCCAAGTGCCGAGCCGATCACCAGCGGCGGCGTGATGATGCCGACGAAACTGGCAAGCACATGTTGTAACGCGGCAAGGGTTGCGGCGAATGGTTTTGGACGGTCGTTAAGGCCGTAGATCAGTTCACTGGACGAATCGGACTCTGGCTGCATGGCTTAAGGCTTCTTATCAAAGGAACGAAGTCATTCCCTCTTTGCAAAAACCTGTCCACTTGCTCAGCTTTATCGGCAAATAACCCGTAAATGCAGGAGCTGCCGAAGGCTGCGATCTTTTGACCTTGTCTTTAACGCGTCGCCGCAAGACTTTCCAAAAAGCTTTCCAGCACCAAATGAGGGCGCCGACCCTTGCGCGTGACCGATGCCAGACTCAAATCGTAAAACCGCGTACTCGCTTTCAGCGCACGCAGTCGTCCTTGTTGCACCCATAGGCTGGCGTAGTGATCCGGCAGGTAGCCAATGTAGCGTCCGGTCAAAATCAGAAACGCCATGCCCTCCCGGTCAGAGGCACTGGCCGTGCAATTCAGCGCCTGGTAATGCACCTGAATCTCGGCGGGCAAACGAAACGTCGGGGCAATCGCGTCCTGGCTGTTTAAACGCTCGTCGTCGAGCTGTTTGTCATCGACGTAAAACAGCGGATGGCCCACCGCGCAGTAAAGCAGCGAGCGTTCGCTGTACAGCGGCTGATATTCCAGCCCTGATAATGCGCTGGCTTGCGGCACCACACCAACGTGCAAACGACCGTCGAGTACGCCTTGTTCGACTTCGTTGGGCGCGATCATGCGGATCTGGATTTGCACATCCGGCCCGCGCTCCTTCAATTGCGCGAGGGCGTGGGTGATGCGCATGTGCGGGAGGGTGACGAGGTTGTCGGTCAGGCCGATGATCAACTCGCCGCGCAAGTGCTGGTGCAGGCCATTGACCTCGGTGCGAAAACTTTCCAGGGCACTCAGCAATTGCAGCGCCGACTGATACACCTCGCGACCCTCTTCGGTCAGGGAAAAACCAGCTCGGCCACGCTGGCACAAGCGCAGGCCGAGACGCTGTTCCAGATCGCTCATCTGCTGACTGATGGCCGAGCGGCCGATGCCGAGCACGGTTTCCGCCGCTGAAAAACCGCCGCACTCCACCACGCTGCGAAAAATCCGCAGCAGGCGAATATCAAAATCGCTGACCTGGGCCAATGGGTCGGGACGGCGGCTGCTCATTTTTTTGTTCTCTTTGTTTAGCAATGATCTAACTGAAGGTTAGAAGAGTTGGATTTCACCGACTTTATCGCCGTGGCAATTTAGCTGCAACAACGCTTTTTATCTCTCCGACGCTTATGCCCTGCGAGGTTTTGCCCGATGAACATGCCTGAAAACGCGCCGTCGCCACTGGCCAGCCAACTGAAGCTGGACGCGCACTGGATGCCGTACACCGCCAACCGCAACTTTCAGCGCGACCCGCGGCTGATCGTCGGTGCTGAAGGCAGCTGGCTGTTCGACGACAAGGGCCGCAAGATCTACGACTCCCTGTCCGGTTTGTGGACCTGCGGCGCCGGGCACACCCGCAAGGAAATTCAGGAAGCCGTTTCGAAACAGCTGGGCACGCTCGATTACTCGCCGGGCTTCCAGTACGGCCATCCGCTGTCGTTCCAGTTGGCGGAAAAGATCACCGAGCTGACCCCGGGCAATCTGAATCATGTGTTCTTCACCGACTCGGGTTCCGAATGCGCCGACACCGCGGTGAAAATGGTTCGTGCCTACTGGCGTCTGAAAGGTCAGGCGACCAAAACCAAAATGATCGGCCGTGCCCGTGGCTACCACGGCGTGAACATTGCCGGCACCAGCCTTGGCGGCGTCAACGGTAACCGCAAGCTGTTCGGTCAGGCGATGATGGACGTCGATCATTTGCCGCATACGCTGTTGGCGAGCAATGCATTCTCCCGGGGCATGCCGGAGCAGGGCGGCATCGCCTTGGCCGATGAACTGTTGAAGCTGATCGAACTGCACGACGCCTCCAACATCGCTGCGGTTTTCGTTGAGCCGATGGCCGGATCCGCCGGCGTACTGGTTCCGCCGCAGGGTTATCTGAAGCGTCTGCGTGAAATCTGCGATCAGCACAATATCCTGCTGGTGTTCGACGAGGTGATCACCGGTTTCGGTCGTACCGGTTCGATGTTCGGCGCCGATAGCTTCGGCGTGACGCCGGATCTGATGTGTATCGCCAAACAAGTCACCAACGGCGCAATTCCGATGGGCGCGGTGATCGCCAGTTCCGAGATCTACCAGACCTTCATGAACCAGCCAACGCCGGAGTACGCTGTGGAATTCCCCCACGGTTACACCTACTCGGCGCACCCGGTAGCCTGCGCGGCCGGCCTGGCGGCACTCGATTTGCTGCAAAAGGAAAACCTGGTGCAGAGCGTCGCTGAAGTCGCGCCACATTTCGAAAATGCACTGCATGGCCTGAAAGGCTCGAAGAACGTTATCGACATCCGCAACTACGGGCTGGCCGGCGCGATCCAGATTGCCGGGCGTGACGGCGACGCCATCGTGCGTCCGTTCGAAGCGGGCATGGCTCTGTGGAAAGCCGGGTTCTACGTACGCTTCGGCGGCGACACCCTGCAGTTCGGCCCAACCTTCAACAGCAAGCCGCAAGACCTCGATCGTCTGTTCGACGCGGTCGGCGAAGTGCTGAACAAGCTCGACTGATT
>NZ_LR134318.1:4377500-4457500 GCF_900636825.1 Pseudomonas fluorescens
TGTTGGCCCATGCGCGGCAGTGATAAAACCCACCTGACGAACATCACCGGACTGGATCGAACTGCATTCGCCGCATCAGCCAACCTTGCAGCATTGCCATCGAAGGTCTATCAACAAGGCTTCATTCCGTTCGAGTGCCTGTCATGACCAACCAGACCAATCGCCAGTTCCTGCTCGCCAAACGCCCGGTGGGCGCTGCCAGCCGCGACACCTTTACCTATCAGGAAGTACCGGTCGGCGAACCTCAGGCAGGACAGATCCTGGTGAAAAACGAATACCTGTCCCTCGACCCGGCCATGCGCGGCTGGATGAACGAGGGCAAGTCCTACATTCCGCCAGTCGGTCTTGGTGAAGTCATGCGCGCTTTGGGCGTGGGAAAAGTCGTCGCTTCGAACAATCCAGGTTTTGCCGTCGGCGACTACGTCAACGGCGCCCTCGGTGTGCAGGATTACTTCCTCGGCGAGCCGCGAGGTTTCTACAAGGTCGATCCGAAGTTGGCGCCACTGCCGCGCTATTTGTCTGCGCTGGGCATGACCGGCATGACCGCCTACTTCGCCCTGCTCGATGTCGGCGCCCCGAAGGCCGGCGACACTGTTGTGTTGTCCGGTGCGGCGGGTGCCGTGGGCAGTGTTGCCGGGCAAATCGCCAAGATCAAAGGCTGCCGCGTCGTCGGCATTGCGGGCGGAGCCGACAAGTGCAAATTCCTCATCGACGAATTGGGCTTTGACGGCGCCATCAACTACAAGGCCGAAGACGTGGTGGCCGGACTCAAACGCGAATGTCCAAAGGGTGTGGACGTGTATTTCGATAACGTCGGCGGCGATATTCTCGACGCCGTGTTGAGCCGTTTGAACATGAAAGCGCGGGTGGTGATCTGCGGTGCGATCAGCCAGTACAACAATAAAGAGGCGGTCAAAGGCCCGGCCAATTATCTGTCGCTGCTGGTCAACCGGGCGCGGATGGAAGGTTTCGTAGTGATGGATTACGCCACGCAGTTTGCCAGCGCCGCGCAGGAGATGGCGGGCTGGATGGCCAACGGTCAGCTCAAGAGCAAGGAAGATGTGGTTGTAGGTTTGGAGACGTTTCCGGAAACGTTGATGAAACTGTTCAACGGCGAGAACTTTGGCAAGTTGGTGTTGAAGGTCTAAACCGCAAAATCAAAAAATCGCAGCGTGCCGCAGCTCCTACACGGTTATGCAGGAGCTGCCGAAGGCTGCGATCTTTCAGGCGATTTCGGCTACGACCGAAGCCAACGCCTGCGCAGGATCGGTCGCCTGGCTGATCGGGCGACCAATCACCAGATAATCGGAACCGGCATCCAGCGCCTGGCGCGGGGTCAGAATCCGCCGTTGATCGTCTTGTGCGCTGCCCGCCGGGCGAATACCCGGCGTCACCAATTGCAGGGACGGGTGCGCGGTTTTCAGTGCCGTCGCTTCCAGCGCCGAACAGACCAGACCGTCCATGCCGGCCTTTTCAGCCAGCGCTGCCAGACGCAACACTTGTTCTTGCGGTTCGATGTCCAGACCGATGCCCGCCAGATCCTCGCGCTCCATCGACGTCAGCACGGTCACGCCAATCAGCAAAGGCTGCGGGCCACTGCGCTTGTCCAGTTCTTCACGGCAAGCGGCCATCATGCGCAGACCGCCGGAGCAGTGCACGTTGACCATCCATACGCCCATCTCGGCAGCGGCTTTCACAGCCATCGCGGTGGTGTTGGGGATGTCGTGGAATTTCAGGTCGAGGAACACTTCAAAACCCTTGTCACGCAGGGTGCCGACGATTTCCGCGGCGCAACTGGTGAACAGTTCCTTGCCCACTTTGACCCGGCACAGCTTCGGGTCCAACTGGTCGGCCAGCTTCAGCGCGGCGTCACGGGTAGGGAAATCCAGGGCGACGATGATAGGAGTCTGGCAGGCGGACATGAATGGGCTCTCAGGCAGGTCGAAATCGGCGCGCATTGTAGCGGAACCGGCGGCAGCGCGGCACCCGATGATCGGTAAATCGTCACGCCAGCCGTGATCAGCATAGCGCCCGCTGCTATTGTGTCGACTCCGATACACAGCCGACACGCCGCCAACACGCGCCAGCGCTAGCCTCGCCAGCCGCAACACGTCCTTACATCAGCACTTCCCGCCTCCCGGTCGGACGCCTATGCTGAAACCACAACTTCGCAGCCCATCTTGGTGGTTGGCGGCCTACTGGCAGATGAACAGCCTCATGCAAAACATCCAAACGACCGCGAAAGATGAACCGAAAGACGACAAGCGCTGGAGCATCCGCGCGCTGATCGTCGATGACGACGTGCCGATCCGCGAGCTGATGATCGATTACCTCGCGCGCTTCAACATCCACGCCAGCGGCGTCACCGACGGCGCAGCGATGCGTCAGGCGATGCAGGCCGAACACTTCGACGTGGTCGTGCTTGATCTGATGCTGCCCGGTGAAGACGGGCTGTCGCTGTGCCGCTGGCTGCGCGCCGAATCGGACATTCCAATCCTGATGCTCACCGCCCGTTGTGAGCCGACCGACCGCATCATCGGCCTCGAACTGGGCGCCGATGACTACATGTCCAAACCGTTCGAACCTCGCGAACTGGTTGCCCGCATCCAGACCATCCTGCGTCGCGTGCGCGATGATCGTAGCGAGCAGCGAGCCAACATCCGTTTCGACAACTGGCGCCTGAACAGTGTCCTGCGGCAGCTGATCGCCGACGATGGTCTGGTGGTGCCGCTGTCCAACGCCGAATTCCGTTTGCTCTGGGTGTTCATCGAACGTCCACGCCGGGTGCTCAGCCGCGAACAGCTGCTCGACGCCGCCCGTGGACGCTCGATCGAAGCGTTCGACCGCAGCATCGATTTGCTGGTGTCACGCCTGCGGCAAAAACTCGGTGACGACCCGAAAGCCCCACACTTGATCAAAACCGTACGCGGTGAGGGTTACCTGTTCGACGCGCGGGACATCAGCTGATGCGAGCGCGCTTCGACACGCTGTTCGGTCGCCTGTTTGGCGTACTGTTTCTGGCGATCGTGCTTGCGCACCTGTTGGCGTTCAGCTGGTTCAAACTCTACGGGCCGCCCCCGCCACCTCCGGAGTTTGCCCAACGCGGCGCCGTGCAGCAGACGCCCGAAAACCCTCATTACCCGCCCCCGCGCCCCTGGTTCGGTGGCCCGGTGGTGCCGCTGACCTTTCAGTTCATCACCCTGATGATCGCCGCGTGGTACGGCGCCAAACTGCTCAGTCGGCCGATACAACGGCTCAGCGACGCCGCCGAGCGACTCAGCGAAGACCTCGACAGCGACCCGCTCGACGAATCCGGCCCGCGCGAAGCACGGCAGGCGGCCTATACCTTCAACCTGATGCAGCGGCGCATTCGCGAACAGGTTCAGCAACGCGCACGCATGCTCGGCGCCGTCTCCCACGATCTGCGAACGCCACTGTCACGGCTGAAACTGCGCCTGGAAAACATCAGCGATGAAAAGCTCCAAGGCCAGATGCGTCAGGACCTCGACGATATGATCGGCATGCTCGACGCGACCCTCACCTACCTGCACGAACAGCGCACCAGCGAAGCGCTGCAGATGATGGACGTGCAGGCACTGGTCGAATCGCTGTGCGAAAACGCCGAGGATCAAGGCGCTGACATACAAGTCAGCGGCCACTGCGCGCCGCTAGCGGTACAGCCAATGGCGTTGCGTTCGTGCATCAGCAACCTGATGGATAACGCCTTGCGCTATGCCGGACAGGCGCAAATCGAATTGCAGGATCAGCGCGAGCAATTGCTGATTCGTGTGATCGACCACGGCCCGGGGATCGCCGCCGACAAACGCGAAGCCGTGTTTGAACCGTTCTATCGCCTGGAAGGCTCGCGCAATCGCAATTCCGGCGGCGTCGGGCTGGGCATGACCATTGCCCGCGAGGCAGCGCAGCGTCTGGGCGGACAATTGAATCTGGAAGACACCCCGGGCGGCGGCCTCACGGCGGTCATTCTTCTGCCGCGCCTCTCATAGCTCCGCAGATCAATTGTGGGAGCGAGCCTGCTCGCGAAGGCCTCAGCTTGATCCAATATCTCTTTCGTATGTACTGGCCTCTTCGCGAGCAGGCTCGCTCCCACAGGGGTTCAGTGGTGTTCATTCCATCTGTGTCCCACCCGGTACAAACCCCACATACCCCCGACACCCTGCGCCCTGACGCTGCATAAGCCGGTACACCCACCGGTTTTCCAGTCCAAGGAGTGAGCCCGATGATCGGTAGCGTCAGCAACTACACGAGCTATACCAGCACCACCGCCACCCAGAACGCACGCAGCACGCAACTGCAAAAAGAACTGTTCGCCAAGCTCGACAGCAATGCCGACGGTGCGGTGGATCAGGACGAATTGAAAAGCGCCCTGTCGCAAAAATCCGACGACGGCTTGCTGGTCAGTCTGAGCAAACAGTTCGGCGATCTCGACAGCGACGCCAGCGGCAGCCTCAGCGCCGACGAAATGACCGCCATGGCGCCCCCTCCGCCACCGCCACAAGATCAAGCGCCGCACACGGAACTGGCCGACGCCTTAATCAGCGCCCTCGACAGCGACGGCGACGGCGCCATCAGCAGCGACGAACTGAGCAGCGGCTTGACCAGCGCCGGCAGCACCGCCGACAGCAATGAAATCTTCTCCGCCCTCGACAAGAACAAGGACGGCACCGTCAGCCAGGACGAACTCACCGCCAGCCTGACCCCGCCGCCACCACCGCCACCACCACACATCAGCAGCGACGAACTGTTCAGCCAACTCGATGCGGACGGCGACGGCAGCGTGACCGCGACCGAGTTCAGCGGCGCACTGCAAGCCAGCACCAGCGCCAGCGCCAGCACAACCTCAACCACCAGCACTGACACCAGCGCAGCATTACTCAAGGTTCTGGACAGCGACAGCAGCGGCGGCGTCAGCAGCGATGAACTGAAAGCGGCTTTGCAGGCGGGGCGTGAACAACCGGATGACGAGCAAACCGCCTCGACCCAGAGTACGACTGAAGCGCTGAACCGCATGATTGCCAACTTGAGCAAGCAGTACTCGCTGGAAAACACTGCGTCGGTGGGCAAGTATTTTAACGTCGCCACGTAAGTTGCACTCCTGTAGGGGCTTCTGAAGGCTCCTACAGGAGTGAAAGCAACCGATAGAGATTGGTTGGTTGGCTGGCAGGCAGCCATCGCCAGCAGGGCTGGCTCCCACAGGGGATTGCATGCAGTCAGCGAGAGATTGGTCGGCTTGCAATTCCGAACTGCGAACACCCATGCGGCGCAGCCGCCTCACTCAACACAATGAGCGCAAGCTCGAGTACCGCTTTTGATCTTAGAGCCCGTCGGCAGGCTGAGTGGAGGGATTGATCCGGGGGTGGGAGCGCAGCGACCGTTTGGCGCAGCCAAACACAGCGAGAGGAGGTGCAGCGAAGCAAACCGTAGGCGCTGCGTCCGGATCGATCCCGGAGCGAAGGAACCCCGAGCATTAGCGAGTGGGCCGAACGTCAGGGCAAAGCGTTTTGGTTACTTTTGGGCGTTTGCAAAAGTGACCCGCCGTAAGGGCGGAACCGTAATCAGCACCACCCACGGAAACGGATATTCACCCAAAACAATCTGCGCATGGTCGGCCCAAAGGCCGCCATGTCCTAAACCCGGGCCTGACTCTTACTCCAATCCGTCAACAAACTATAAGCCACCGCCAACAACGTAGGCCCAATAAACAACCCGATAAACCCGAAAGCAATCAACCCGCCAAACACCCCGAGCAACACAATCACCAACGGCAAATTCCCCCCGCGGCTGATCAGATACGGCTTGAGCACGTTGTCCACGCCACTGATGATGAACGTCCCCCAGATCCCCAGAAACACCGCCATCCCATACTCACCCTTCCACGCCAACCAGGCAGTGGCCGGCACCCACACCAACGGCGGCCCCATCGGAATCAGACTGAGCAGGAACGTCACAATCCCTAACACCAACGCGCCGGGCACCCCGGCAATCAGGAAACCGATCAACGCCAGAATCGCCTGCGCCGCCGCCGTACCGATCACCCCGTTGACCACCCGCTGCACCGTACCGGCCACCAGCTCGATGTAATAGCCGGCACGCTCGCCGATCAACCGCTCCAGCAAACTGTGCACAAACGCCGCCAGCCGCGGCCCGTCACGGTAGAAAAAGAACACGAAGACCAGGCTCAGCGTCAGCTCAAGAATGCCGCCACCAATCTGCGCACTGCGCGCCAGCAGCCAATTGCCGACCTGCCCCAGATAAGGTTTGACCGAGACCATCAACGCCGCGCCCTGCTGGTCGATGCTGTCCCACATCGCCACCAGCCGTTCACCGACAAAAGGCACACCGCCGAGCCAGGTCGGCGCTTCGGGCAAACCGTCGACCTGCACGTCCTTGATGAATGCCGTTGCATCGCGCACGTGATCGGCCAGATTGAAACCGAGCCACACCAGCGGCGCCGCCACCAGCAACATCCAGCCCAGCGTCAGGATCGCCGCGGCCAAAGATTCGCGACCATTGAGCGCGCGGGTCAACAGGCGCATCAGCGGCCAACTGGCAAACGCCAGTACCGCGCCCCAGAACAGCGCCGACCAGAACGGAGCCATCACCCACAGGCTGGCCCCAAACAATACCAGCAGCAGAATCTGCACCAGCAGGCGATCGTTATTGAGCATGGAAAATCCCGGCAGAGTCAGTCAGCGAAAGAGTAGGCGAACACGCAGCGCGCGCTCGCCCGGCACAGCTTATCGCAACAGGTCGATGCGCAGGCCAGAGCCTTCGACACTGCCGGTTTCCATCCGCGCTGCACGTACACCCTGATTGATCAGCGCCTGCCGCCACGCCTCGGCCTTGGGCCCGGACACGGTCACGCGCAATGTCGTGTCGAGGTTCAAGCCACGGGAAATCAGGCGCAACCAGGTCGCATCCGGCTCATCGACGCGATCCGGAAAATCCAGTTCACCGGTGCTTTTGAGCTGACGCAGCAAGGTCGCCGACGTCGGCAGCAACTCGCCCAGCGGCGCAGTCGCCTCGAATTGCTCGACGTGCAGGTAGGCTTTGCGATTGCCGCGAGTGATGCTGTACAGCGCCACCAGCGTGTTGTCCCGTGGCGGCGCCAATCTCAGCAACAGGTACGCTTGTTGTTCGTCCGCCCCATACAACTTGGCATTGCCGAAGACCTCGTTGGCCCACAGGCTGCTTTCGCCGCAATCCCGGGCCTGGCACCAGAACAGCAGCTCGGCGTCCTGCTTCTGCAGGGCTTCGCGGGCGGCGGTAAAGGCTTCGGTGGCGGAATGTTCGGGCGGTAGCTCATAGGTCACCGACGTCGTTTGCCCCCGTGCCGTGACCTGCCCGTCGAAGCGCAACTGGCCGCTGATCTTGCGGATCGAGCCCAACGGATAGATGCGTTCCAGCTCGGCAGCCGGCCGGTAATCGACGATTTGCGCATCGGCCAGGCGCGGCACGATTTGCAGATCATGACTGCCGGGCACATCGGCAGCGAACGAAAAGGCGCTGAAGCAGCACAGCGCCAACAGACTGAGTGACCGCATAGTCAGGCTCATCGGATCGGCAGGACTGTGTGGTTCGGGGGCGCAGCAGTATAAAGATCCATCGTGGTTGTCTCCCATTTCAACCCGTCCAGCCTCGACAGTTGCCCTCGGCAAGTCAAGGAATGGCGAAGAACCGATTGAAACAGTCTGCGACAAGAACCGCTCCGGCCTCATCGTTCAGGTGCAGATGATGACCACCCGGCAACTGTTCCCGGCTGAAGGGTAGCCGCTCCAACAGCTCGGGATGTTGCGCCAGCATGCCCTGCCCTGCGACCACCAGATGCGCTGGACAGCTGACCCGCAAGGCGAAAGCCATTGCCTGTTCCTGAGTCAGACGCAGCGGTGACGGCAGGGTCAGGCGATTGTCGGTGCGCCAGGTGTAACCGCCTGGCACCGGCATCAGACCGCGCTGAGCCAGTAATTCAGCGGCCTCGCGACTGACGGCCACCAAGCCTTTCATCCGCGCCTCGATAGCGCGGTCGAGGGTGTTGTAGACCGGTTTGCGTTTAACCCGCAGATCCAACTGCGCTTGCAGGGCCATGCCCATACGCTCGGCAGCGTTCTCGCATTTGTCTGTAGGAGGAATCACACCATCGATCAACGCCAGATGCGTGACGCGCTCCGGCAATGAACCGGCCAGCACCATCGAGACGATAGCGCCCATCGAGTGGCCGATCAGGCCGAAGCGCCGCCAGCCCAGTTGTTCGGCGACTTGCAGCACGTCGTGGGCGTAATCCCACAGCGCATAACCGGCGCCATTCGGTCGGTGCCCGGAGTGCCCGTGCCCGGCCATATCCAGCGCAATGATGCGCAAGCCTTTGAGCTTCGGCGCCAGGCGGGCAAAGCTGTTGGCGTTGTCGAGCCAACCGTGCAGCGCAATCACCGGCAAGCCGTCCTCGGGACCGAACAAGTGCGCAGCCAGCTCGATATGCGGCAGGCTCAGGCGCACTTCTTCGAAAGCCGGAGTCATGCGCAATCCTTGTTCTGGCGACTTTCCCAGCGCGCGAACAGCGTCTTCAGCAGCCGTGCGGTGTCTTGCGGGCGCTCCAGCGGAAACATGTGTCCGCCGGGCATGCTCAGCGCTTCGCCTTGCGCCAGGCGCGAAACGAAACGGCTGTGATGGCGCATGACCACGCGACTTTTGTGTCCACGCACCATGGCCAGCGGCACCTGCAATTGCCCGGTGCGGCCGGGGCTCGTGTGCGGCACGCCGCGATAGATGCTGATTTCGGTCGCCGGATCGAAGCGCAGACGCAGCTTGTCGCCGACCTGATGCAAACCGTGTTGCAGATAGGCGTCGAAGCATTCCGGGTCGAAGCCGCGAAACAGCGATTTGCCGGCGAAATAACTGCGCGCACTGTCGAGATCGGCGAACTCTTCGCGCCGCCCCAGCGTACGACCCGCCGGGGTCAGTCTGTCGATGAAGCCGAAGCGCTTGGCGGCGCGAATCACCCACTGATCGGCTCGGGTCAACACCGGCGAATCGAGCATGACCACGCCGCGATACAGCTCAGGGCAACGCAATGCCGCATGCAAGTGCAGCAAGCCGCCGAACGAATGGCCGACACCCCACACCGGTTGATCCTGTTCTTGCAGATGGTGGATCAATTCGTCGACGAGGTTGTGCCAGTTGTCGTCCGCCGGAAAACGCGGGTCATGGGCATGCTGCTCCAGATGCGCGACCCGGTATTCCGGCGCCAGCGCCGCAAACAACTTGCCATAAGTCCCCGAGGGGAAACCGTTGGCGTGGGCGAAAAAGATCGGTTGCGACATTCCGGTAAATCCATGAGCGGGAAACGTGGCGTTGATTGTCCGTAAGACCGCGCCCTGGAGCAATGACCGTAACTGCCAGGAATGATGACAGTCCGGTCAGCGTGATGGTATGTCAGGGAGATTGCTTCCCCCCTCACCCCAACCCTCCCGAAACGTCGGACCGCCCCCAAGGGGGCGAGGGGGAGGGAGGCACGAGTTTCAAAGCCTGAGTTCGGCTCGATAACTCAGGTCGGCGCAACTCGAACATCCAGCCCGGTCAGTCCCCTCTCCCTCTGGGAGAGGGTTAGGGTCAGGGGCTTTTTCGACATCAACGCAGCGGCGGCTGCTCACCCAACGGCACCACTGCCATGGTCAGCCGCGATACGCAACTGGCCTTGCCTTCATCGCTGGTCAGGCGGATATCCCAGACATGCGTGGTGCGGCCGATGTGGATCGGCCTGGCCACTGCGGTCACCCGCCCGCTGCGCAAGCCGCGCAAATGGTTGGCGTTGATCTCCAGCCCCACGCAGTAAAACTTGCTGGCATCAATGCACAAATAGCTGGCCATCGAGCCGACGCTTTCCGCCAGCACCACGGAGGCGCCGCCGTGCAGCAATCCATAGGGCTGATGCGTGCGCTGGTCGATGACCATGCTCGCGGTCAGCGAGTCTTCGTCGAAAGACTCGAAGCGAATGTCCAGCACTTCGCCAATGGTATTTTTCTGAATCGCATTCAACCGCTCGATGTCGGGAGTGGTACGCCACAAGCTCATCGCAGACTTCCTTTATTGTTTTAGTCGTCGCTCAATCCTGCCACAGCACCGCCTCACTGCGCTCGCTCCATTCCTCGAAGCGAGCGCCGTAAGTGTCTTCGATCACGTTGCGCTTGATTTTCAGGGTTGGCGTGAGGAAACCGTTTTCCACCGCCCAGCTGTCTTTGACCACCACCAACCGGCGCAAACGTTCATGCTTGTCGAGTGCCGCATTGACCTCTTCAAGGAGTTTTTCCAGGCTCGAATGCAGACTCGCCCGGCCCTCTTCCTGATTAACCGTGGACAGCACGCACAGCCCCAGCGGTGCACTCAAACCGTCGCCGACCACACAGACTTGCTCGATCCGCGAATGCACGGCCAAGCGGTTTTCGATCGGGGCCGGGGCGACGTATTTGCCCTTGCTGGTTTTGAAAATTTCCTTGAGTCGCCCGGTCAAACGCAAGCGCCCTTCGCCGTCCTGCTCGCCTTTGTCGCCGGTGCGCAGGAAGCCGTCCCCGGTGATGGTTTCGGCAGTTTTCTGCGGTTCCTTGAAATAGCCGAGCATGTTGGCCTGACTGCGAACCTGCACTTCCCCGGACTCATCGATACGCACCTCGACCTCTGGACAGGGTTGGCCGATCCAGCCTTGCTTGTACTGACCCGGCAGGCAAATGTGCGAATAACCGCAGCCCTCGGTCATGCCGTAGACCTCAAGTACATCGAGGCCGAGTTTCTGATACCAGGCGAGCAAGGTCTGCGGCACCGGTGCTGCGCCGGACAGCGCCACGCGCAACGCGTCCAGTCCAAGACCGGCGAGAACTTTGTGCCCGACCCTTTTGCCGATGAAGGGCAGGCCGAGGAGAAAATCCAGGCGCTTGGCGGCGATCTTGCTGTACACGCCCATCTGGAATTTGGTCCAGATGCGCGGCACGCCAAACATCGCCGTGGGCCGCGCACGCTGCAGATCGGCAATGAAGGTCTCGAGACTCTCGGCAAAAAACACGGTTTGTCCGGTGTAGATCGAGGCCAGCTCAACGAACATGCGTTCAGCGACATGACACAGCGGCAAGTACGACAGCAGCCGATCATTCTCGTTGAGGCCGAACAACTGTGTGCCGCGACTGGTGGCGAAACCGAGATTGGCAAAACTGTGCATCACCCCCTTCGGCAGGCCGGTGGTGCCAGAGGTGTAGATGATCGTTGCCAGTTGCTCGGCGCCAGGGCGCGGGTCGTCCTGAATCGGTGAGCTGTGTTGCAGGTCTGTCCAACTGAAATCGAATTCGCCGGGCGGATGCAGCGGCAGGCTGATGGTCGGCAGACCTGCCGGGATGCCTTTCGACATCGCCGGCCAGTCGTCGAGTTTGCCGATAAACGCCAGCACGCTTTCGGAATGCGTCAGCACCTGCGCCACGGAGTCGGCAGTGAGGTTGGGATACAGCGGCACCGAGACGTGCCCGGCCATCCAGATGGCGAGGTCGGCAATGATCCAGTGCGCGCAGTTTTTCGAGATCAGAGCGATGTGGCTGCCCTGCGGCAACTCCCGCGCGCGCAACCAGTGCGCCGCGCAGCGTGCCTGATGGCCGACGTCGGCCCAGCTTAGCGTCTCGACCTGACCGCCGCCGATAGGCTGCACGAGGAAGCGCTGGCGCGGGTGTCGGGCTTCACGTTCGTAGAACACGTCCAGCGGCAATCGGAATGCGGCAGACATGCGACTCGCTCCTGTGATTTTGGTCTGGAGCAAGCGTAGTCAACCAAGCAAGTGCTTGGTCGAATTTTTTACCAAAAGTAACAAGATCAACAGATCGTCCGATCGCGGCCCGAGCCTTCGGCAGCTCCTACATGGAATGCATTTCCCTGTAGGAGCTGCCGAAGGCTCGGGCCGCGATCGGACGATCTTTGCTTTTAAGGGTGCTTGAGGCTATTGAGCTTCATCGAACCAATCAGCAGCTCGCTGTGCTCTAGCTCCGCCAGCCCCGCCGTGCTCACCCGCTCCGGCGGATACCCGGCGCCGTGCTGCAAATAGCTCAGCAGATTGCCCACCAACGGATTATGGCTGACCAGCAGCACATTGCTGACCGCCACCAGTTGCTCGGCAACCTTGTCCGGATCGCTCTCCGGGGTCAGCCATTCGACCGTGCGAATCTCCGGCTCGAAACCCAGCGCTTCGCGAACAATTTGCGCGGTTTGCTGGGCGCGGACGTAAGGGCTGGCGTAGATCGCGGTCAATGGCTGCCCGATCAAATGGGCGGCACTGCTCAATACTTCCTTACGCCCGTGTTCGGTCAATTCGCGCTCGGGATCGATCTTCGAACCGTGCGGCACCGCCTCACCGTGACGCAATATCCAGAGTTTCATAGCTTGGGCTCCTCATCACGCACCGGATGCGGTGCAGGGGCGACGGCGTGTGGCGCTTCGCCTTCCGGGGCCCGCGGTGCTGGCCAGTCGGCGAACGGCCAAGGCTTCTGGTCGCTGTGGAATGTGCCGAAGCGACCGATCTGCGCGAGAAACTGGCTCAGGCTGTCGCCGAAATTCATCAAACTGGCGCTTGGTGCGCTATAGATCAGGCGGTAGATCAGTTGCACCAGCACCACCGCGCCGAGAATGAACTGCGCCACTTGCCAGACCAGCAGGTAAACGATCATCCACAACACCCGCAGGAGAATGGATTCGTACTGGCTTTCGGTTTTCGGATCGTTCATGGCTTGCTTCCTGTTCCTATAACAGCTGAATCAGTTGAAACCGCTGGTGGAAATAAAATCGACGTCGGTTTTCGGCTCGGCGCGCATCAGTAGACCGATCACCTGCTCCAGCGTGCGTCCTTCGAACAGGATCGCGTGCAAACCGGCGACCAGCGGCATGTACACGCCGACTTCCTGAGACTTGGCCTTTAGCACTTTCAGGGTGTTGACCCCTTCGGCGACTTCACCGAGGCGCGAAACTGCTTCGTCGAGACTCAAGCCCTGGCCGAGGGCGAAGCCCACCTGATAGTTGCGGCTCTTGGATGACGAACAGGTCACGATCAGATCGCCGACCCCGGCCAGACCGAGGAATGTCATCGGGTTCGCCCCTTGATTTACCGCAAACCGGGTCATTTCGGCCAAGGCGCGGGTGATCAGCATGCTCTTGGTGTTCTCGCCCATCTCCAGCGCCACCGCCATGCCGGCAATGATCGCGTAGACGTTTTTCAAGGCGCCGCCCAGTTCGACACCAAAACGGTCAGCGCTGGCATAAACGCGAAAGGTGCGGCCGTGCAGCGCGGCTTGCACCTGCTTGCACAATTCTTCGTCCTCGCTGGCGACCACCGTGGCGGTCAGCGCATGCTCGGCAATTTCCCGCGCCAGATTCGGCCCGGACAACACGCCGATGCGTGCCTGCGGGGCGATTTCTTCGAGAATCTGGCTCATCAGTTTGAAGGTCTGGGCTTCGATGCCTTTGGTCAGGCTGACCAGCATCTTGCCGCTCAATCGCTCGGCGTGAGCGGCGAGCACCGTGCGCAATGCGCTGGATGGCAGCGCGACAAAACACAAATCGCAGGCGTCAAGCGTTGCCTGCAGGTCGGTGACGGCCGTCACGCCGGGCAAGATCTTGATGCCTTTGAGGTAACGCGGGTTTTCGCGATTGACCCGGATGGCCTCGGCCTGCTCGGGATCACGCATCCACTGCCGGACTTGATGGCCGTTTTCGGCCAGCAGGTTGGCCACGGCGGTACCAAAACTTCCGCCTCCCAGGACCGCAATCGGGCGCTGTTCAGTCATATGCAATCCGTTAATCCATACCAGTGGCGATGCCGGCATTATACGGGGCGCCCCGGTCGCGGCCAGCCCCCGCAACAATTACCGACACTTGTAGGAACAAGACCAATAAAAGCTAGGAAAATGCCTACAACGTGACTGGAAAAGTCTCTGCCCTCGGTTACCATGCGCGCCACTTGTTCTCTCTATAGGCTGCGTCGTGTTTCTTGGCCCTCCTCCACCGCGTTCGTCGCTCGTGCTGGCGCTGTTATTCAGCCCGGCGTTGCTGGCGGACGATCTGTTTGTCGACAGCGAGCCGCTGCCGCAGGTGCTGACGGCCACGCGTCTGAAACAAACGCCAGCCGAAGTGCCGGGGAGCATGACTGTCCTCGACAGCGATTTGATCAGCGCCAGCGGCGCCCGCGACATCAGCGAATTGCTGCGACTGGTGCCGGGGATGATGGTCGGCAACATCAACGGCAATCAGCCGGCGGTGAATTACCACGGCACCAACGCCAGCGAAGCGCGACGCATGCAGGTGCTGATCGACGGCCGTTCGGTCTATCGTGCGGGTCTGGCAACGGTGGACTGGAGCGATATTCCAGTGGCCATCGAAGACATCGCGCGCATCGAAGTCTTCCGCGGGCCGAACACCGTCAGCTACGGCGCCAACGCGCTGATGGCGGTGATCAACATCATCACTCTTCATCCCGCGGACAGCCACGGCACACGGTTGAAATACACGCGCGGCCAACGCGGCATCAACGACTTTTATGCCAGCCAGGGCAGCGCCTTCGAGGGCGGCGATCTGCGCTTGTCGCTGTCGGGTCAGGAAGACAATGGTTTTGACAGCGATCGCAACGGCGCCGATTACCGCGACAGCCGACGCCTGACCCGTTTCAATCTCGCCGTCAGCCACAGCCTCAACGACGATCAAAGTCTCGACTGGCAACTCAACGCTAAGGACGGCAGCAATCAGCGGCCCTACACCTATCGCCCGGTGTTCGCGGGGATTACTGACGCCGGTAATAATTCCGACGTGGTGGCCAAGGATTACGCCGGTTCGGTGCGCTGGAATCTCGATATCAATCCCGATCACAGTCTATATGTTCAAGGCTCGGCCCAGCATTGGGATCGCCAGCAGGTCTGGCGCGCCTGTGATGCCGAGGTGTCATTCAGCCCCGAGCTGACGCAACTGTGGCAGCTCAACGCGAATTACACCGAACGGCTGGCGCGCAACATCACCCGGTTCACCGGCCCCGGTGCCGCGCCGGGCACGCCGCAGGAAATGGCCCTGGCGAATCAGGTGCTCGAGCAATGGCGCAACGGCGCCAGTCGCACCTTGTGCGGCGACATTGACCAAAGCGCCCGGGAATCGCGTTACGACCTCGAATTGCAAGATACCCTCAGCCTCTCCGACAGCCTGCGGCTGGTCAGCGGCTTGAACTACCGCTACGACCGCGCCGACTCCGAAACCTATTTCAACGGCACGCTGGACGACACCACCTGGCGAGCCTTCGGCCAACTGGAGTGGCGCGCCACTGAACACTGGTTGTTGCAGGGCGGGGCGATGTTCGAAGACACGCAATTGATCGGCAGTTCGCTGACTCCGCGTTTTGCCGTCAACTACCTGATCAACCCGCGCCACGGCCTGCGCGCGGTTTATTCGGAGGCGATCCGCTCGCCGGACATGTTCGAGAACAACGTCAACTGGAGCTATCAGGTCAGCAATCTGCGGCCGTCTGCCTACGGCCAGTCTTCGGCGCGCTACTTCGTCAAGACCCGTGGCCCGGGCGATCTCGATCAGGAGCACATGCGCTCGCGGGAATTGGGCTACAACGGTTATTTCGCCGAACTCGGTCTGGCGGTGGATGTGAAGCTGTTCTATGACGAAATCAGCGCGATGATCAGTGAGCCGCTGCGCAACAATCAATACATCGCCAGCAATGCCAACAGCTCGCGCTTTCGCGGCACCGAAACGCAACTCGACTGGCGCCTGAGCCTGGCCGACCGTTTACGCTTCACCTACGCGTTCGTCGATGCCGAGGCGAGCAATCCGCTGGATCAGCAATTCACCGCGCGCAACAGCGGTTCGGCCGGCTGGCTGCGTGATTGGGGGCACGGCTGGAACAGCGCCCTCTTCTATTACGGTGACAACGCCCTCAACGGCTATCGCTTCGAACGTGTCGACACGCGCATCGCCAAACGCATCGCGCTGGGCAAGGCGCAGTTGCAACTGGCCGGCGTGCTGCAACAGCGTCTCGACCACGAGCCGACCACCTTCGTCGATAACAATCATGACGAACGTCGGGTGATGTACTTCAGCGCCGAGCTGGAGTTCTAGGATGCGCATCGGCCGGTCACGGAAGACGCCGACCTTCGGCCACTGGCTGGCCGGGGTCTGCCTGTTTCTGACAGCTTGGCTGCACGGGGTCGGCGTGCAGGCGGCTGACATTCTGTTGACCGGCGCCGAGGAAAGCCCTGGCGTCCAGGCCTTCGTTCAAGCCTTGAGTGAACTGCGCCCGACCGATAACGTACGTTTCCAGCCACTGGCCAGTCTGCCGGCGCCGGGCCTGCTGCCGGCGAGCCTGCGCCTGATTCTCCTGGACGTGCCGGCGCTCGACTGGCGCGTGCAGGATGCCCAAGGCCCGGCCACCCTGGTGCTGCGCATCAGTCGTCTGCAGGCGCGCCAGCGTTTCGGTGCGGTACACCCGGCGCGGCTTAGCCTGCTGTGGAGCGATCCGCCGCTGAGCCGGCAGTTGCAATTGATCCGGCGGATTCTGCCCCACGCCCGTCGCGTCGGCGTGTTGTTCGATCAGCACAGTGAGTTTCTCCTCAAAGAACTGCACCGGGCGGCGCTACCGCTGCATCTGGACATCGTCGCTCAGCGCTGGGACGACACTCAGGACAGCCGCCCCTTGCAAGCCGTGCTGAAAAACAGCGACGTGCTGTTGGGCCTCGATGATCCCGACGTGTACAACCCGAAAACCGCGAAGAACCTGTTGCTCAGCAGCTACTCGCGGCAAGTGGCGCTGGTCGGCCCCACCGTGTCATTCGTGCGCGCCGGCAGCCTCGCCAGCACCTACAGCGACCAGAACGACTGGCTGACGATTCTCGATCAATTGCTCGACCAGCCACCCGCGACCTGGCCACGAACGCTCTACCCCGCACACTTTAAAGTTTCAAGTAACGCCCAGGTCGCTCGTTCATTAGGCATCGAACCGTTGAATGAAGCCTCTGTCGCCAGTGCGCTGGCCGAAGGAGAACGCCGTCCATGAATTTCCGTCGCCGTTGGGACATCAATACCCGCACGCAGCTGATCAGCCTCGGACCGGCATTGTTGCTGACGTTGTTGCTGATCAGTTTCTTCACCTTCGTGCGGATCCAGGATTTGCGCCAGGAGCTGACCCACACCGGCCAATTGATCGCCAACCAACTGGCGCCGGCCACCGAGTACGGGGTGATTTCCGGCAACAACGAGGTGCTGGAGAGCTTGCTCAAAGCCACGCTGGCCACGCCCAATGTGCGCTTTCTCGAAGTGCAGGACAGCGCCAATCGTATTCTGATCTATGTCGAACAACCGGCCGCCAGCCACGATCGTCCGCATCAGGTTGAAGTCTTTCAGGCACCGGTACGGCTGCAGCGAATCGCCCTGCACAATGATTTTTTCCAGGACGGCAAAGGCAACAATGTCGGAGCCAGTGAGGATTATCTGGGGCGGGTTATCGTCGGTCTGTCCAACGATGCCTTCAGTCAGCGCCAGCAGGAGATTCTGTTCAAGGCCGGGATTCTTGCGCTGTTCGCGCTGCTCTTTACCTTCGTGCTGGCGCGGCGTCTGGCGGGCAGCCTGTCGCAACCGATTCGCGATATCGGCGATGCGGTCAAGGCGATCCAGGAAGGCGATTATAAAACCCCGTTGCCGATCGTCGATGACACCGAACTGGGCGCTCTGTCGCAGCACATCAACAACCTTGCGCAAGCGCTGGAACAGGCCAGCCGCGAACAGCATCAGGCGATGGCGCAGTTGATCCAGACGCGCGAGGAGGCAGAAAAGGCCAACAATGCCAAATCCGATTTCCTCGCAATGATGAGCCATGAACTGCGCACGCCCATGAACGGCGTGCTGGGCATGCTGCAATTGCTGGAGACCACCGAGATGACCGCGGAGCAGGTCGAGTACGCGGCGCTCGCGTCGGAATCAACCGAGCACCTGTTGAAAGTCATCAACGACATTCTCGATTTCTCGCGGATCGAGCGTTCGGAGCTGGAGCTGGAACACATTCCGTTCAACCTCGCCGAACTGATCGGCGCCTGCGCGCAGTCGTTCCAGCACAGCGCCGTGCAGCGTGGCTTGGCGTTGAACCTGCGGATTCCTGACGACATGCGCGGCTTGCAAGTACAGGGCGATCCGACGCGGATTCGGCAGATTCTGGTCAATCTGGTCGGCAATGCACTGAAATTTACCGAACAGGGACGGGTCAGCATCGAGGCGCAATGGCAATCGCTGGACCACGAGCTGCTGTGGTTTACCTGCTCGGTGCGCGACAGCGGCATCGGTATTTCGTCCGAGAGCCTGGAGCTGATGTTCAACGCATTCCAGCAGGCTGACAGTTCGATTTCGCGGCGATACGGCGGAACCGGTCTCGGCCTGCCGATCGCCCGCACCCTCGCCGAACGCATGGGCGGCACCTTGCGCGCGCAAAGCGAAGAAGGTCGCGGCTCGGTGTTCACCCTGGAAATTCCCTTGGCGCTGTCGAGGCAGGCTTTGCCGCCGCTGCCGACACCCCGTGCGCCGAGCGCCGACAGTCAGGGGGCGGGACGCAATGTGTTGCTGGTCGAAGACAATCCGGTCAATCAGACGGTGATCGAGGCGATGCTGCGCAGCCTGGGCTTTACTGTCAGTGTTGCCACCGATGGCGCCCAGGCCGTGAGCTGCGCCGAGGGCGGCGAATTCGAAGCGATTTTGATGGATTGCCGCCTGCCGATCATCGACGGCTACGAAGCGACCCGGCAGATCCGCCGCTTGCCTGGCCGCGACGGTGTGCCGATTATCGCCCTGACCGCCAACGCCTTGCAGGGTGACCGCGAGACCTGTCTGGCAGCCGGGATGAACGATTATCTGGCCAAGCCGTTCAAACGCAATGACCTACAGCAGATTCTGCAGCGCTGGGTGCAGTAGTGACGGCTTTTCGACCATCTGCGACTGGCGTGAAAAGCGAAAGTGCGGCAGTCTTAGGCACCCGAACGAGCCCCAAAAGGGGCTTGATTTAAAATTTCAGTGCACAAGTGTACATTCATGTCCTTGGCGCTGTGACTTTCACCACAACGCAATAGTCTATGAGTAGGCTGCCGGTTCGAGGCATGAACGCTTCGAACGGTCGGGAAGATTTGCCCCACCTGCCGCATGGGATTATTGAGGAGCTCGCATGACCAAACAAAACGCCTTTACTCGGGAAGATCTGCTGCGCTGCAGTCGCGGTGAGCTGTTCGGCCCAGGTAACGCGCAACTGCCCGCCCCGAACATGCTGATGGTCGATCGCATCACCCTGATCAAAGAAGAGGGTGGCAAGTACGGCAAGGGTGAATTGGTCGCCGAGCTGGATATCACTCCGGACCTGTGGTTCTTCGCCTGCCACTTCGAAGGTGATCCGGTAATGCCGGGCTGCCTGGGCCTCGACGCCATGTGGCAACTGGTCGGCTTCTTCCTTGGCTGGCAAGGTCAGCCAGGCCGCGGTCGTGCACTCGGATCAGGCGAAGTGAAGTTTTTTGGTCAGGTTCTGCCGACCGCTAAAAAAGTTACGTATAACATTCATATCAAGCGTGTTCTCAAAGGCAAGCTGAGCATGGCATACGCCGACGGTACAGTTTCTGTCGACGGTAAAGAAATCTACTCCGCCCAAGGCCTCAAGGTCGGCGTTTTCACCTCCACTGACAACTTCTAAGGGTTATTCGCATGCGCCGCGTCGTTATCACTGGTCTGGGCATCGTTTCGTGCCTGGGCAATGACAAAGAGACCGTCTCCGCTAACCTGCGTGCAAGCCGCCCGGGCATCCGGTTCAACCCGGAATATGCTGAAATGGGTCTGCGTAGCCAGGTTTCCGGCTCCATCGACCTCAACCTTGAAGAGCTGATCGATCGCAAGATCTATCGCTTCGTCGGCCACGCAGCGGCATACGCCTACCTGGCCATGAAAGACGCGATCACTGACTCCGGCCTGACCGAAGAGCAAGTGTCCAACCCGCGCACCGGCCTGATCGCCGGCTCCGGCGGCGCGTCCACGCTGAACCAGATGGAAGCGCTGGACATTCTGCGCGAGAAAGGCGTGAAACGCGTCGGCCCGTACCGTGTAACGCGGACCATGAGCAGCACCGTTTCCGCTTGCCTGGCCACGCCATTCAAGATCAAGGGCCTGAACTACTCCATCGCTTCTGCCTGCGCCACCAGTGCTCACTGCATCGGTACTGCCATGGAACAGATCCAGATGGGCAAACAGGACATCGTCTTCGCCGGTGGCGGTGAAGAAGAGCACTGGAGCCAGTCGTTCCTGTTCGACGCCATGGGCGCTCTGTCCAGCAAGCGTAACGACAGCCCTGAACAAGCTTCGCGCGCCTACGACAAGGATCGCGACGGTTTCGTCATCGCTGGCGGTGGCGGCATGGTGGTGGTCGAAGAGCTGGAACACGCTCTGGCCCGCGGCGCAAAAATCTACGCGGAAATCGTTGGCTACGGCGCCACGTCCGACGGCTACGATATGGTTGCCCCGAGCGGCGAAGGCGCGATCCGCTGCATGCAGCAGGCGCTGTCCACCGTCGACACCCCGATCGACTACCTGAACACCCACGGCACATCGACTCCGGTCGGTGACGTCGCGGAAATGAAAGGTGTACGTGAAGTGTTCGGCGACAAGGCTCCGGCGATCAGTTCGACCAAGAGCCTGTCCGGTCACTCCCTGGGCGCCGCCGGCGTTCACGAAGCGATCTACTGCATGCTGATGATGGAAGGCAACTTCATTGCCGGCTCCGCCAACATCGACGAGCTGGACCCTGAAGTGGCCGATCTGCCGGTGCTGACCAAGACCCGCGAGAACGCCACGATCAACACCGTGATGAGCAACAGCTTCGGCTTCGGCGGCACCAACGCCACGCTGGTACTGAAGCGCTGGGAAGGCAAGTAATTCCCTGCTGTTGAGCCACACCTGAAAACGCCCCGACTGGTTCGGGGCGTTTTTTTTTAACTACAGAAAACTTTAGCGCACGACTGATCGTTACTGATCGTTCCCACGCTCTGCGTGGGAATGCCTCAGGGGACGCTCCGCGTCACTGGACGCGGAGCGTCCCCTGAGGCATTCCGATCAAAAATGACTCAACACACATCCGTGTAGGAGCTGCCGAAGGCTGCGATCTTTTGACTTTGATTTTTAAAAGACAAGATCAAAAGATCGCAGCCTTCGGCAGCTCCTACACAAGGGTTCGCATTGGTCTGGAGATGAAACTTCTGTCATGAAACTTCGCCCGCTGCGACCGAATGTCGCGGTTTGCGCGGGCTGCAGCACTGTTGCGAAATACGCAACAACACCTTGCGCCAATTGGCGGTTTACTTAGCTGGCTAACAAATCCTATAACAGAGTCCTGCACACGCCTTGCTGCAGATAACTTGAGATTTGGAGCTAGCAGATGACTGTAAAAGTAACTGAACGCGACGATTCACACATGTCCCACGAAGGCGTAGCCGCCGGTATTCGCATCTGGGATGTGCATCAACAAGACCTGCTGGTCGGCATGTTCCACAACGAGATCGACGCCCACAACTACAAGGCCGAGCTGGAAGTGCAGGAACAGCAAAGAGATCTGAAATCTGCCTGAAGCAAACACAGCATTGAAAACGACGAACCCCGCCAAGAGCGGGGTTCGTCGTTTTCCAGCCTCAGTGGCTTACCACATCAGATCGTCAGGGATCTGATAGGCCGCGTACGGATCATCCTCGGCGCTGACTTCTTCGGTCTGCACGTTGAGCTGAACGATGCGCTGCGGATCACGCTCCTGGATCTTCAGGGCGGCCTCGCGGGGGATCACTTCGTAGCCGCCGGCATGGTGCACGATCGCCAGCGCGCCACTGCTGAGCTTGTTGCGCATCAGCGTATTGACGCAGAGGCGCTTGACCTTCTTGTCGTCGACGAAGTTGTAGTAGTCCTCGGTATTGAGCTTTGGCAGGCGCGTGACCTCGATCAATTGCTTGACCTGTGCCGCGCGGGCCTTGGCCTCGGCTTTCTCCTGCTGCTGGCGATTCAGCTCCTGGTCACGCTTGACCTTCTCGGCCATGGCTTCCTGAGCCGCGCGCTGCTGCGAATCATCCAGCTCGATCTGGCCTTTGTGGGCCAGACGCTGCTGCTTCTGCTTGTCTTTGCTGACCTGCTTGGCCTGCTTTTGGTTGACCAGGCCTGCTTTGAGCAACTGGTCGCGAAGGGAAAGGCTCATTAATGCTTACTCACTTGGGCAACGGCTCAGCCGCAGCTGGGCAGATTCTTTTCCTGGCGTTTGGCTTCGCCCCACAGGGCGTCCAACTCTTCGAGGGTGCAATCTTCCATGGGACGGTGGGTATCGCGCAATGCCTGTTCGATAAAACGGAAACGTCTTTCAAACTTGCCATTGGCGCCACGCAATGCGGTTTCCGGGTCGACCTTGAGATGTCGTGCGAGATTGACCACGGAAAACAACAGGTCGCCGATCTCGTCAGCCACGGCCACGGGATCGTTTTCGGACATGGCTTCGAGCACTTCATCGAGTTCTTCACGCACCTTGTCGAGCACCGGCAAAGCGTCCGGCCAATCGAACCCGACCTGCCCGGCGCGCTTCTGCAATTTGGCCGAGCGCGACAATGCCGGCAGCGTGGCCGGCACGTCGTCGAGCAAGGACAACTGCTCGGGCGCCGAAGCTTTCTCGGCGCGCTCTTCAGCCTTGATCTCTTCCCAGCGCTGCTTGACCTGCTCTTCGCTCAAGCGCGGTACATCGAGCGGCGCGTAGAGATCGCCTGTGGGGAATACGTGGGGATGACGACGAATCAGCTTGCGCGTAATGCTGTCGATCACCCCGGCGAACTCGAAGCGCCCTTCTTCCCTGGCCAGTTGGCTGTAATAAACCACCTGAAACAGCAGATCGCCCAACTCGCCCTGCAAGTGATCGAAGTCACCGCGCTCGATGGCGTCGGCCACTTCGTAGGCTTCTTCGAGGGTGTGCGGGACGATCGTCGCGTAGGTTTGCTTGATGTCCCACGGGCAACCGAACTGCGGATCGCGCAGGCGGCTCATCAGGTGGAGCAGGTCTTCAAGGCTGTACATAAAAATCTCACTCAACCCTGTAGGAGCTGCCGAAGGCTGCGATCTGTTGATGTTGTCTTTTAAAAACAAATCAAAAGATCGCAGCCTTCGGCAGCTCCTACAGGGGATGCGTTACGGGGTACGGTTACGCCGCGTTTCGATGATGTTCGGCAGTTGGGATATGCGTCCCAGCAGCCGCCCCAGCGCATCCAGGCCGGGGATCTCGATGGTCAGCGACATCAGCGCGGTGTTGTCTTCCTTGTTCGAACGGGTATTGACCGCCAGCACGTTGATGCGCTCGTTGAGCAGCACTTGCGAGACGTCACGCAGCAGGCCGGAACGATCGTAGGCACGGATGATGATGTCCACCGGATAGGTGAGCACCGGCACTGGCCCCCAGCTGACCTGAATGATCCGCTCCGGCTCGCGCCCGCCCAGTTGCAGCACCGATGCGCAGTCCTGTCGGTGAATGCTCACGCCACGCCCCTGAGTGATGTAGCCGACGATCGCATCGCCCGGCAGCGGCTGACAGCAGCCGGCCATCTGCGTCATCAGGTTGCCGACGCCCTGGATCTGGATATCGCCACGCTTGCCCGGTTTGTAACCGGTGGCTTTGCGCGGAATCAGTTCCAGCTGTTCGTTGCCGCGCTCCGGCTCGACCAGTTGCTGCGCAAGATTGACCAGTTGCGCCAGACGCAGATCGCCCGCACCGAGGGCGGCGAACATGTCTTCGGCGGTTTTCATGTTGGCTTTTTCAGCCAGTTTGTCGAAATCCACCGCAGGCAGGCCGAGGCGCGTCAGTTCGCGCTCGATCAGGGTTTTACCGGCCGCGACGTTCTGATCGCGCGCCTGCAATTTGAACCAGTGAACGATTTTCGCCCGCGCCCGTGAGGTGGTGACGTAACCGAGGTTGGAGTTCAGCCAGTCGCGACTCGGCGTGCCATGTTTGCTGGTGATGATCTCGACCTGTTCACCGGTTTGCAGGCTGTAGTTCAGCGGGACGATACGCCCGTTGATCTTCGCGCCACGGCAGTTGTGGCCGATTTCGGTGTGCACGCGGTACGCAAAGTCCAGCGGCGTCGCGCCTTTGGGCAAGTCGATGGCGTGACCATCCGGGGTGAAGATGTAGACCCGATCCGGCTCGATATCGACACGCAGCTGTTCCGCCAGACCGCCGATGTCGCCCAGCTCTTCATGCCATTCGAGCACCTGACGCAGCCAGGAGATTTTCTCTTCGTAGTGGTTCGAGCCGGATTTGACGTCGGTGCCTTTGTAGCGCCAGTGCGCACAGACGCCGAGTTCGGCTTCTTCATGCATCGAATGGGTGCGGATCTGCACCTCGAGCACTTTGCCTTCCGGGCCGATCACAGCAGTGTGCAGCGAGCGGTAGCCGTTCTCTTTCGGGTTGGCGATGTAGTCGTCGAATTCTTTCGGGATGTGCCGCCACAAAGTGTGGACGATACCCAGCGCGGTGTAGCAGTCGCGCATTTCCGGCACCAGCACACGCACGGCGCGCACGTCGTAGATCTGGCTGAATTCCAGACCCTTGCGCTGCATTTTGCGCCAGATCGAATAGATGTGTTTGGCCCGCCCGCTGATGTCGGCATCAACGCCGGTGGCCTGCAATTCGTCCTTGAGCTGGGTCATCACGTCGCTGATGAAACGCTCGCGGTCGAGCCGTCGCTCGTGCAGCAACTTGGCGATCTGCTTGTATTGATCAGGCTCCAGGTAACGGAAGGACAAGTCCTCCAGCTCCCATTTGATATGACCGATGCCGAGGCGGTGCGCCAGCGGTGCGTAGATGTCGAAGACTTCGCGGGCGACCCGGTTGCGCTTTTCATCGTCGGCGGTTTTTACCGCGCGGATGGCGCAGGTACGCTCGGCCAGTTTGATCAGCGCGACACGCACGTCGTCGACCATGGCCACGAGCATCTTGCGCAGGTTTTCCACCTGTCCTTGGGTGCCCATGACCATCGATTGACGCGGACTGAGGCTGGCGCTGATGGCCGCCATGCGCTGCACGCCGTCGATCAGCTTGGCGACCACCGGACCGAAGCGCTGGCCGACCGCCGCGAGTTCGATCTGCCCTTCGCGTACGCCGCGATACAACACTGCAGCGACAAGCGAATCCTGGTCAAGCTTGAGGTCGGCGAGGATCTCGGCGATTTCCAGACCTGTGCTGAAACTGCCGGAGCCTTCGGCCCACAGATTCTTCTTGGCATTGGACTGCTGCTCGGCCTCGCGAGCGAACTCGCAGGCTTCTTTCAAGGCTTCGCGATCCAGTGCCAGATCGACACTGACCGCGTGATCGAGCCAAGCCTCGAGATTGATACTGCCGTCAGTGTTGATCGGCTGGTGTGCTCTCACCTGTACCATGCTGCTTTACCTTCCCTACGACGCAGATTCAATGCGTCAAATCGCTGATCCTCAATGCCCGTTCGCGCTCGCGGGGCTCCGGCGAGCGCTGTGCGGACAGATCAGACGGATTCAGACGAGCCGTCCTGGCTCGCTTCAAATAACGCCATGGCCTCGACATGTGCCGTCTGAGGAAACATATCGAGAATCCCGGCACGTTTTAACCGGTAGCCCTGCTTGATCAATTCCACCGTGTCGCGCGCCAGCGTCGCCGGGTTGCAGGACACGTACACCAACCGCTTGGCACCCAGGGTCGCCAGCTTGCGTACCACCTCGAAAGCACCATCACGTGGTGGGTCCAAGAGTACCGCAGAAAAGCCGTTTCCGATCCACTGGGCATCGGTCAAAGGCTGGGATAAATCGGCTTGAAAAAACTTTGTGTTATGCAAATTGTTACTGGCAGCATTGGCTTCGGCGCGATCAACCATGGTTTGCACGCCCTCCACCGCCACCACTTCACGCACGCGCCTGGCGAGCGGCAAAGCGAAGTTGCCCAGACCGCAGAACAGGTCGAGGACACGTTCGTCGGCGCACGGATTCAGCCAGTCCAGCGCCTGCGCCACCATCGCTTCGTTCACGCCGGCGTTAACCTGAATGAAATCACCCGGGCGGTACGCCAGATCCAGATCCCACTGCGCGAGCCGATAGCCCAGCGATTGTGCGGCATCGACCGGTTGCGGCTCGCCTTCGCCATGCAGCCACAATTGCGCTCCATGGAATTGACAGAAGTCCTTGAGAATCGTCAGATCCGCTTCGGACAACGGCGCCATATGCCGCAGCAATACTGCCAGCGACGAACCACTGAACAGTTCGACATGCCCCAACGCTTGCGGTTTGCTCAAACGGCGGAGCATCTCCGGCAAACGGGTCATGATCGGCTGCAAGGGCTGTACCAGCACCGGACATTCGCTGATCGCGACAATGTCCTGACTGCCAGCCGCGCGGAAACCGACTTCAAGTTTTTTCGCCTTCATGTCCCAGCGCACCGCGATCCGCGCTCGACGGCGATAGCCAAACTCCGGGCCGGTCAGCGGCGGCGCCCACTCTTGAGGTTCGACAGCAGCGACGCGCAACAATTGCTCGGCGAGCATGCGCTGTTTCAGGGCGAGTTGTTCGTCGTGCGGCAGATGCTGAACGCTGCAGCCGCCGCACCGACCGAAGTGCGGACATGCTGCCGGGCGACGCAATTCGCTGGCCTTGAACACGCGTTCGGTGCGCGCTTCGACCACTTTGCCGTGGGCGCCGAGCACGCGCGCTTCGACCTCTTCACCGGCAAGGGCACCGAGGACGAACCAGGTGCGCCCTTCGAAAAACGCGATACCGCGACCGTCATTGGCCAGACGCTCGATGCTCAAGCGCTGCTTTTTGCCGGTAGGAATTTGCGGGGCCTTGCTGCCGCCCGTGGGCTGGAAGCGCAGGCCTCTTTCGTGCTTGGCCATCAGTTGGGCGCGTCGAAAATGCCGGTCGACAGGTAACGGTCGCCACGGTCGCAGATGATCGCGACGATCACCGCGTTTTCAACTTCGCGGGACAGGCGCAGCATCGCTGCCACCGCACCGCCCGAGGATACGCCACAGAAAATGCCTTCTTCGCGGGCCAGACGCCGGGTCACGTCTTCGGCTTCGCTCTGCGCCATGTCGACGATGCGATCGACGCGGTCGGCCTGATAGATCTTCGGCAGGTATTCCTGCGGCCAGCGGCGGATCCCGGGAATCGCCGAGCCTTCCATCGGTTGCAGGCCGACGATCTGCACGCTGTCGCTCTGTTCTTTCAGATAGCGCGAAACGCCCATGATGGTACCGGTGGTGCCCATCGAACTGACGAAATGGGTAATGGAGCCCTGGGTCTGACGCCAGATTTCCGGGCCGGTGCTGGTGTAGTGCGCCTCGGGATTGTCGCCGTTGGCGAACTGATCGAGCACCTTGCCGCGGCCTTCGGCTTCCATGCGCTGCGCCAGATCGCGCGCACCTTCCATGCCTTCTTCCTGGCTGACCAGGATCAGTTCGGCACCGTAAGCGGTCATCGCCGCTTTGCGCTCAGCGCTGGAGTTGTCGGGCATGATCAGGATCATCTTGTAACCCTTGATCGCCGCGGCCATGGCCAGCGCGATACCGGTGTTACCTGAAGTCGCTTCGATCAGCGTGTCGCCGGCTTGGATCTGCCCGCGCAACTCGGCACGGGTGATCATCGACAGCGCCGGACGGTCCTTGACCGAACCCGCCGGGTTATTCCCTTCGAGCTTGAGCAGCAGGGTGTTGCTGGTGGCGCCGGGCAGGCGCTGCAAACGCACCAGCGGCGTGTTGCCGACGCAATCGGCGATAGTTGGGTACTGCAAGGTCATGGCGTATTCGCAATCCAGACGTGCGGGGGCGCCTATCATACCGGCAAACCCGCGCAGCCCATATCACGCAAAGTGCGGTGCTTATGGTTTATGGGAATAAGCGCACGCTAGTCAGTGTTTTCTATGTGGGCGGTATCCAGTGCGTAGAACTCGTGCAACTTGGCTTGCAGCAACTGCTTATCCGGCAAACAGGTTTGATATTGCGCAATCAGCGCAGGCGAGAGGCTACGATTGAGAGCGTACTCGACCACCTCATCTTCCTTGCTCGCACAAAGCAGAACTCCGATCGCAGGGTTTTCGTGAGGCTTGCGCACATTGCGATCCAGCGCCTCCAGATAGAAATCCAGCTTGCCGAGATACTCCGGTTCGAAACGCCCAACCTTCAGTTCTATAGCAACGAGGCAATTGAGCCCTCGGTGGAAAAACAAAAGGTCCAGCGCAAAATCCCGACCACCGACCTGCAGCGGATATTCGGAACCGACAAAGCAGAAGTCGCGACCAAGCTCGATCAGGAATTCCTTCAGGCGAGATAGCAGTCCGTGGTGCAGATCGGTTTCAGAATGAACGCTGGGCAGATCGAGAAATTCGACCATGTAGGAATCACGGAATATCTCGAGAGCTTCTGGGTGGGATTGCTGCAATGCCGCGGAGGCTTTAGCCGGGTCGGTGGCGCTTCGCTCAAACAAAGCGGACTTGAATTGGCGTTCCAGTTCGCGCTTCGACCACTGCTCCTGAACGGCCATTCGCAGGTAGAACCCACGCTCCTCCGGGTGTTTGCTTTGGCTCAAAATGATCATGTTATGAGTCCACGGCAATTGTCTGACCAGTGGTGAGACAATTGGATCGTGCCGATATGTTTCATAAAACTGGCGCATGCGGAACAGATTTGGTCGTGTGAGCCCACGCAAGCCCGGTTGGGTATGCGCCAGATGAGCGGCCAGTTGGGTAATGACCGAATCGCCCCACTCCGCCCGCTCAATCTTGCGACTGATGTGCGCCCCCCACCTGCCAATAAAGCTCAATCAGCTGTGTATTGACCGCTTGCATGGCCTTATGTCTGGAACTGTGAATCAGCGCGAGCACTTCGTTGAAAGGTTCGCCATCCGGGCTGCCAGTAAGGTTGGATACAGTCATGCGCAATTCCTTGAAGATCAGTGGGAAGCACGAGCCTAACCCCTTCAGGAAGCTTGAAATGACCGCCGATGCAGCTTGGGAAATGTCGTACAAAAAAAGCAGAGCGCTCCCGCAAAACCGGAGGATTGGCCACCCTAATGGACTACATCGCGAGCAGGCTCACTCCGACACGGAACGCGCGTTATTCACACAACCTGCGCCGAACCCAGCTCCATTGTGGGAGCGAGCCTGCTCGCGAAGGCGTCAGAACTGGCAACACCATCATCGGCCAACAACCGCAAATTCAACCGCAACCCCGCCCCGGCATTCTCGGCCCAGAGCGACCCGCCCTGCCGCTGCACCGCATTGCGCGCAATGCTCAAGCCCAAACCGAACCCGCCATCCCCGGGCCGCGAGCCGTCGAGTCGAATGAACGGTGAAAAGATCCGTTCCAGATCCGCCTCAGCCACGCCGCCGCCCTGGTCTTCCAGCCACAAATGCCAATAAGCGCCATCACGCCGGCCAGCGAGCCGCACGATCCCACCTTCGGGCGAATGACGAATGGCGTTACGCAAAATATTCTCCAGCGCTTGCGCCAACGTATTGAGATTGCCGCGCACCCAACACGATGAGTGCACCGCACATTGCAATTGCAGACTCGGCCAGCCGCTTTCATAGCAAGCGTTGTCAGTGAGCATTTCCCACAGCGCCTGAATCTGAATTGCCTCATCGGGCAAGGGCGTGCGGTCGGTGTCGAGCCAAGCGAGCTGCAGCGTGTCTTCGACCAACCGTTGCATGCCGTCGACTTCACGGCCGATGCGTTCGCGCAATTGCACCAGCCCCTGCTCGCTTTCACTGGCTACGCGCAGTCGGCTCAGCGGCGTACGCAATTCATGGGACAGATCACGCAGCAGTTGCTGCTGCAGACCGACCGTCGATTGCAGGCGCTCGGACATCGAATCGAACGCCCGCGCCAGTTCGCCAAGTTCATCCGCACGCTGGGTCACTCCGCTCGACAGCCGCACATTCAACTGATCGGCGCGCCAGGCATTGGCCTGTTCGCGCAGATTGTTGAGAGGTACCACCAGCAAGCGGTACAGGCCGACGCACAACAACAAAGTGAACAGCCCGGGAATCACGCCATTGGTAATGACGCGCCAGAACACCCGGTACGTGCCCGGGATAAAACGCTCGGGCAATTCGATCACGAGGATGCCGGCGGACGGATCTTGCGGAAACGGCACGCGCAACCACGGCCGTCCCTTCTTGTGAATTGGCCAATCGAGCCCGCGCAGGAAAGTCAGGTGTTGCACTTCCGCTTCGTTCAGCGGCTCGCTGCTCAAGGACTGCAAGTGCGCGCCGATCACCCCGACCCAACTGGCCTCGCGCAATTCCATACTCTGCAACCAGTCATCGACGCCATTACGGCCGCCGCGCTGCCACGCCTGCTCTGCCTGCGCGGCATAGCGACCAAGCGTGCGGCGTGCCTCGTCGGAAAGAAACTGATTGCGCTCCTCCATGTAGCGGCCCCAGGACCAGCTCAGCCAGATCATCAGCAGACAGAACGCAACCAGCAGACACGCCAGTTTCCAGAACAGCGAATGCCGCCCCGGCAGCTCAGACATTTTCATCGGCGGCGCTCAACACATAGCCCTTGCCCCACACCGTGCGCACTTCGCGCTCGGTGTAACCGATGGCCTTGAGTTTGCGGCGAATCTGGCTGATGTGCATGTCGAGGCTGCGGTCGTGGGCGGCGTAACCCCGCTGCAGGACGTGCTGATAAAGAAAAGCTTTGCTCAACACTTCTTCATCGTTGCGGTTGAGGGTTTCCAGCAGGCGGAACTCGCTGCGGGTAAGCCCCGCTGCTTGCTCGCGGAAGAACACGTCGCATTGCTCGTCATCAAAATGCAGCGTGCCGCTGGCCACTGGCACGACCGCAGCGGGCGGTCGCCGATCCAGTGCCACCCGGCGCAGAATCGCCTCGATGCGCACACGCAGTTCGGCCATGCTGAACGGCTTGGGCAGGTAATCATCAGCGCCGAGACGGAAGCCACTGATACGGTCGGCTTCCGCGCCCAGAGCCGACATCAGCAACACCGGCGTCGAATGGCTCTGGCGCAGTTGAGTCAGCACATTCAAACCGTCCATCCCCGGCAGCAGAATATCCATCAGTACCACGTCGAACGGTTGGCGCTGGGCGATGCTGAGGCCTTCCTGGCCGTTCTGGCACCAGGTCACCTGAAAGCCGCTGCGGCCCAGATGTTCGTGGACATAAGCGCCGAGGACCGGATCGTCCTCGATGGAAAGAATGCGTGGCTGGCCGGCGGAAACAGGAGTCATGAGTATCTGCAAGTAATTCTCAGTTGAGCGCGATTATTCAAGATTGTCGGACAGCGGGCAACTGATGGTTGCCCCATCGGACCAACGCACAACCGCGCCCGGACCTATGCGGTCAATATTTTTCCGGAGATTGCCCGCGAGCAAATCGCTACACTGCGCCCATGTCGCGTGCCGGATGCACGCATGAGTCAACAGATCAGCGGGATGCAGGAGAGAGGCGTGCTCAAGAAACTGGGAATCAAAGGTCGTGTGTTGTTGCTGACCTTGTTGCCGACCAGCCTGATGGCGCTGGTGCTGGGTGGCTATTTCACCTGGACGCAGCAGTCCGACCTGCAGAGCCAACTGATGCAGCGCGGCGAAATGATCGCCGAGCAACTGGCGCCGCTGGTTGCCCCCGCCATGGGCCATGGCGACGGTGACCTGCTGGAGCGCATCGCCACGCAATCCCTCGAACAGCCGGACGTACGCGCGGTCACGTTCCTCGCGCCGGATCGCTCGCCACTCGCCCACGCCGGCCCGACCATGCTCAATCAGGCACCGAGCGGTGACAGCGCGCTGCTGCAACGGCGCAGCGGCAATGACGCGACGCGTTACCTGATGCCGGTGTTCGGCAAGCATCGCAACCTCGCCGGCGAATTGATCCCGGAAGAGTCCAACCGCCTGCTCGGCTGGGTCGAGCTGGAGCTGTCGCACAACGGCATGTTGCTGCGCGGTTATCGCAGCCTGTTTGCCAGTCTGCTGCTGATCGCCGCCGGTCTGGCTGGCGCAGCGCTGCTGGCATTGCGCATGGGCCGCACAATCAATCGGCCGCTGAGCCAGATCAAGCAAGCCGTCGCGCAGCTCAAGGACGGCCACCTGGAAACCCGTTTGCCGCCGCTCGGCAGTCAGGAACTGGATGAACTGGCGTCCGGCATCAACCGCATGGCCGGCACGCTGCAAAACGCTCGCGAAGAACTGCAGCACAGCGTCGATCAAGCCACCGAAGACGTCCGGCAAAATCTGGAAACCATCGAGATCCAGAACATCGAACTGGATCTGGCGCGCAAAGAGGCGCTGGAAGCCAGCCGGATCAAGTCCGAATTCCTTGCCAACATGAGCCACGAGATCCGCACCCCGCTCAACGGCATCCTCGGCTTCACGCACCTGTTGCAAAAAAGCGAGCTGACCCCGCGCCAGCTCGATTACTTGGGCACCATCGAAAAATCCGCCGACAGCCTGTTGGGGATCATCAACGAGATCCTCGACTTCTCGAAAATCGAGGCCGGCAAACTGGTCCTCGACCATATTCCGTTCAATCTGCGCGACTTGTTGCAGGACACCCTGACCATTCTCGCCCCCGCTGCGCACGCCAAGCAGCTTGAACTGGTCAGTCTGGTCTATCGCGACACGCCGCTGTCGCTGGTCGGCGATCCGCTGCGACTCAAGCAGATTCTCACCAATCTGGTCAGCAACGCGATCAAGTTCACCCGCGAAGGCACCATCGTTGCCCGGGCGATGCTCGAGGAAGAGCATGACGATAGCGTGCAACTGCGCATCAGCATTCAGGACACCGGTATCGGTCTGTCGAGTCAGGACGTACGCGCGCTGTTTCAGGCCTTCAGTCAGGCCGACAATTCGCTGTCGCGCCAACCCGGCGGCACCGGTCTGGGGCTGGTCATTTCCAAGCGCCTGATCGAACAGATGGGCGGGGAGATCGGCGTCGACAGCACGCCGGGCGAAGGCTCGGAATTCTGGATCAGCCTCAGCCTGCCGAAAACCCGCGACGACGCTGAAGACCTGCCAGCGGCGCCGTTGCTCGGGCGCCGCGTAGCGGTGCTGGAGAATCACGAACTGGCCCGTCAGGCGTTGCAGCATCAGCTCGAAGACTGCGGCCTCGACGTGACCACCTTCAATACCCTGGAAAGCCTGACCAATGGCGTGACCGGTGCGCATCAGACTGACCAGGCGATTGATCTCGCAGTGCTTGGCATCACCAGCAATGACATGCTCCCCGAGCGATTGAATCAGCACATCTGGGACCTCGAACATCTCGGCTGCAAAGTGCTGGTGTTGTGCCCGACCACTGAACAGACGCTGTTCCATCTGTCCGTGCCCAACCCGCACAGCCAGTTGCAGGCGAAACCGGCCTGCACGCGCAAACTGCGTCGCGCACTCTCGGACCTGGCCAATCCACGCCAGATGCGCAACGAGCCGGGCGAGCCGCTGGCGAGTCGCGCGCCGCGAGTGCTCTGCGTCGACGACAACCCGGCAAATCTGTTGCTGGTGCAAACCCTGCTCGAAGACATGGGCGCCAAGGTGCTGGCCGTGGAAAGCGGTTACGCCGCCGTCAAAGCGGTGCAGAGCGAGTCCTTCGACCTGGTGCTGATGGATGTGCAAATGCCGGGCATGGACGGTCGCCAAAGCACCGAAACCATTCGCCAGTGGGAAAGCGAGCGGCATTGCACGCCGCTGCCGATCGTCGCCCTCACCGCCCATGCCATGGCCAACGAGAAACGTGCCCTGCTGCAAAGCGGCATGGATGATTATTTGACCAAACCGATCAGCGAACGGCAGTTGGCCCAAGTGGTGTTGAAATGGACCGGGCTGGCTTTGCGTAATCAGGGGCCGGAACGCAACAACGAGCACGCCGGTGCCAGCAGTGAGTTGCCGGTTCTCGATCACGAAGAAGGTTTGCGTCTGGCCGCTGGCAAGGCAGATCTGGCTGCGGACATGCTGGCAATGCTGCTCGCTTCGCTGGAAGCCGATCGCGAAGCCATTCGTGCCGCCCGTGACAACCATGATCAGAATGCGTTGATCGAACGGGTCCATCGCTTGCACGGCGCGACTCGTTACTGCGGCGTGCCACAGTTGCGCTCAGCCTGTCAGCGCAGCGAAACCCTGCTGAAACAGAATGACCCCAAAGCGCTGGTGGCCCTCGACGATCTGGAGCGAGCGATCAATCGTCTGGCTGCGCAGGCAAGGATCAACGCCTGATCCACGGCAATGCCGATTACGCGCAACACCGCTAAGGTTGTCGTGGATCATTTGCGCCCACGTTGCCGTTCCAGGAGGAATTCATGCGTACGATCATCTTCAGCAGCCAGACTTACGACCGCGACAGTTTTCTCGGCGCCGCTTGCCCGGCCGGGATCGAACTGCACTTTCAGCCGGCGCGGTTAAGTCTCGACACGGCGCCGCTGGCCGACGGGCACGAGGTGGTGTGTGCGTTTATCAATGATGATCTCAGCGCTGCCGTGCTGGAACGACTGGCTGCCGGCGGCACACGCCTGATCGCCCTGCGTTCCGCCGGCTACAACCATGTCGATCTGGCCGTAGCGAAACGCCTGGGCATGGCCGTGGTGCGTGTCCCGGCCTACTCGCCCCATGCGGTGGCCGAACATGCGGTGGCGCTGATCCTCGCGCTGAATCGGCGCCTGCACCGCGCTTATAACCGCACCCGCGAAGGCGATTTCAGCCTGCATGGCCTGACCGGTTTCGATCTGGTCGGCAAAACGGTGGGTATCGTCGGCACCGGGCAGATCGGCGTAACGTTCGCGAAAATCATGCACGGTTTCGGCTGCGAATTGCTGGCTTATGATCCCTGCCCGAACCCTCAAGTACTGGCGCTGGGCGCGCGCTATCTCAGCTTGCCGCAATTGCTCGCGCAATCGCGCATCATCAGCCTGCATTGCCCGCTCAACGAACAGAGCCGACATTTGATCAACCGCGACTCGCTGGCACACATGCAGCCGGGCGCCATGTTGATCAATACCGGACGCGGCGGGCTGGTCGATACGCCGGCGCTGATCGATGCGTTAAAGGAGGGACAATTGGGCTATCTGGGGCTGGACGTTTACGAAGAAGAGGCACAGATCTTTTTCGAGGATCGTTCCGACCTGCCGTTGCAGGACGATGTACTGGCGCGTTTGTTGACCTTTCCCAACGTGATCATCACCGCTCATCAGGCCTTTCTGACCCAAGAAGCGCTGGGCGCGATTGCCGCGACCACGCTGCACAATATTGCAACCTGGGCGGCCGGGGCGCCGCAAAACCAGGTCGAAGGTTGACGCTTATTTGGGTGAGAGCGACGAGGCCAGAATCAGTAGCGCGAGCCAGCCGAAACCGAAAAAGCGCTGCTTCAGCGAATGGCCTCTGCGCAGCAGGAACCAGACAAAAACCATCGGCAACAGAAACGCCATGATCTTCAGCCAACCTTCCACCGGGCGACTGCCGTCCGCATTGCTCGGCGCTTGAACAGCCGGTTCGCTTTGCTGCTGCCGGCGTCGACGCCCCGCCGCTGCCGGCATGACTTTCGGCAGCGGTTCAGACAGCGGCGGCAACGTGATCGCCTCTGGCACCGCTTTGTTACGCGGCAGGCTGCCGAATGAAATCGTAGACGCTGGCGCCGCTGCGTGCGGCGCCTGAATATGAGCCGGTCGCTCGGCCATCGGCGCTCCGCAATGAATGCATGCCGTGGCTTCGGAGCTGACGCTCCGCTTGCATTCATAACATTCGATCAGCGCCATGTTCCGTTCCTTCAGATTCGAGGGCGGCAGTGTGCCATGAGCGCCTGTCGATTTGAACCGGATCGAAGGTCGCAAGCGCGCAGCATGCTGCAATCGAGCCCGTGCTAGCATATCGCGCATATTTGGAGGACCCATGGTCGAACACGATTTCCGCTACAACCTGATGAACCCGCAACACACCCTCACCGAATGCCGCGCTCTCGTTCCGGGCCGCTATCAGGTCACCGGCAACGGTGGTTCGATCCGCAACGGTGATGTCCTGTTGGTCACGCTCAAAGGCAGCAAGGATTTGTCCATGCGCCTGACCGTCGACACCGTCCGCCACCTGATCAACCCGCCGGGCCAATGGACCGCGATGACCACCGGCCCGGTTTTCGGCGAACTGGCGATCCACACCTGGCAGGTCAACTGCGATAGCTGCGGCAAAGAATCGAGCATCGAATTCGCAGTGGACGCGAAACTCGGTAAAGCCGCCGAAAAACCGGCCGCCACCGCGCGCATCGCCGAGCTGGGCTGGAAAGCCGTTGGCGATAAGCACCTGTGCCCGAAATGCCAGGAGCCGGCATGATGAAACGCCTTGCTTTGGCCGCACTGGTGGGTGTTGGTCTCGCCGGTTGCGCCGCGCAGCCCGTGCAATTGCAGCAGAACCGCAGCTACATTCTGGAGTGGATCGGCGAACGCCCGTTGATGGATTACAGCCATCTGACCATTACGCTGGGCGATGATGGCCGTGCCTATGGCAATGGCGGCTGTAACCATTGGTTCGCGCCGTACACCCTCGAAGGTGACAAGATCAGCTTCGGCAAGATCGGCAAGACCCGCAAACTTTGCCCGCCAGCATTGATGGAGCAGGAACAACGGTTTTTGCAGGCGCTGGAGCATGTCGAGCGCTGGGATATTTCGCCGATCGAGCAGATGCGTCTGTGGCCGGCCGAAGGCAAGCCGTTGCGCTGGTGGCTGGAAGAGGGTTGATCGTTCAGCCGCAAAAAAGATCGCGGCCTTCGGCAGCTCCTACATGATTGCGCGTGTAGGAGCTGCCGAAGGCTGCGATCTTCTTTTTTGGTTGATGACTTAATTGCTGGACTGTAACGCCTCGATTTTCGCCATCACCCCCGCCGCCGTCTGCTCACCCAGCAGCTGCTCACGCACTTTGCCCTTGTCGTCGATGATGTACGTCACCGGCAATGCCTCACTGCGCGGCAATTCGAACAGCTCCGCCGGATCCTGCGCCAGCACGGTGAACTTGATGCCGAGTTTTTCGCTGGCTTCTTTCAGTTCCGCACCTTGCACGTTGTCGAAGTTGACCCCGAACACCCCGACATTCCTGCTTTTGAGCTCATCAGCCAGATGGTTGAGTTCAGGGATTTCTGTGCGACACGGGCCGCACCATTCAGCCCAGTAATTGACGATCAGCCAATGCTTGTCCAGTCGCTCGGAAGCGACCTTCTGACCATTCTGGTCGATCCCGTAATCATTGCCGCAGCCCCCCAGCATCAACGCCCCGATTACCGTCAATGCCGCTGCCAATCGCCGTGTCATGTGTGGTTCCTTGTGAAAATCCGAATACGCCTGCGGCCCAATGCCTCTGAAGGTTCTGGATTGCGCGCTGCACAGTTAGAATAGCCGCCACTTTACGCCAGAAGCGACCCGCCATGACCGATCTGACGCTTTATCACAATCCGCGCTGCTCGAAATCCCGCGGCGCGCTGGAACTGCTCGAAGCCCGCGGCCTGACGCCGACCGTGGTGCGCTATCTCGAAACCCCGCTGAACGCGGGGCAAATCAAGGCACTGCTCGGCAAGCTTGGCATCAGCGCACGCCAGTTGCTGCGCACTGGTGAAGATGAATACAAAATGCTTCAACTGGCTGATGACAACCTCAGCGAAGCGCAATTGATCGATGCCATCGCCGCCCATCCAAAACTGATGGAGCGGCCGATTCTCGAAGCCGGCGACAAAGCCGTCATCGGCCGCCCTCCGGAAAATCTGCTGGAGTTGTTGCCATGAGCACGCCGTACATTCTGGTGCTGTATTACAGCCGCAACGGCGCGACCAACGAAATGGCCCGGCAGATTGCCCGCGGTGTCGAGCAGGCCGGTCTTGAAGCGCGCCTGCGCACCGTGCCGGCGATCTCCAGCGAATGCGAAGCGGTGGCGCCGGACATTCCCGCTGATGGCGCGCTCTACGCCACCCTCGATGACCTGAAAAACTGCGCCGGCCTGGCCCTTGGCAGTCCGACGCGATTCGGCAACATGGCGGCGCCGCTTAAATACTTCCTTGATGGCACCAGCAACCTCTGGCTGACCGGCGCGCTCGTCGGCAAACCGGCCGGCGTGTTCACCTCGACCGCGAGTCTGCACGGCGGCCAGGAAACCACGCTACTGTCTATGATGCTGCCGTTGTTGCACCACGGCATGCTGATCACCGGCCTGCCGTACAGCGAATCGGCGCTGCTGGAAACCCAGGGTGGCGGCACGCCGTACGGCGCCAGTCATCACGCCGGTGCGGACGGCAAAAGCGCGCTGGATCAGCACGAAATCGCACTGTGTCGTGCGCTCGGTCTGCGCCTGGCCAAGACCGCGCAGAAACTGGAGCGCTGACGGTGGCGAAGAAGCCGAAGATCCTGCACGCCGTCGAATGGCTGCAGCCGCGCGTCAAAGCGATGCGCGTCATCAGTCTGCTGAGCTTTTTCGCCCTGGCCGGATTGCTTGGCGCCTACTATCTGATCTTCGCCGACCTGCATGGCGCGCGGCCTTGGGTGATTCTGCTGGTCGAGCTGATCCCCTGGATCATTCTCGCACCGGCAATGATCATGGGCAGCGCGCGCGGGCATTCATGGATGTGTTTTGTGGTGAACCTGTATTTCATCAAAGGCGCACTGGCGGCGTATGACCCGAACCGGCAATTGTTTGGTGTGCTGGAGATGGTCGCGAGCCTGGCGGTGTTCTGCTCGGCGCTGTTGTATGTGCGCTGGCGGTATCAGTTGAATCGCAAATTGGCGGGTGAAGGCGAAATTTCCGTCGCCTGACAGACCGCCATCGCTAGCAGGGCTAGCTCCCACAGGGGTTCTGTGAACGACACACAACCAATGTGGGAGCTAGCCCTGCTAGCGATTGGCGCAACTCGGTCTCAATGATTGACGGTGTACGAGAGCATCATCGAGATCTGGCTCATCGGCCGGCCGCCACTTTGTTCGTGCCACTGATTGAACGCATTCTGCACCGTCGCCAGATCACGCTGGCTGGTTGGCACCTTGTCGACGATCTTCTGTGCATTCAGCGCGGCGACTACGTCATAGCTCGGCACAAACGTGTCCTTGCCGACCATGCGCAGAAACCGTGGCGCCGACAGTCCGCCAAGTTGATGTCCGTGCTTTTTCAGGTACGTCCACAAACCGACGATGTCGGTCACCGGCCAGTCGGCGATCAACGTACCGAAACTGCCCTTGTCCTTTTCCACATCGAGTATGAACTGCGCATTGCGCGGCACGCTTTTGAGCTTGCCCAAGTGCCGGATGATCCGCGCGTCCTGCATCAGCCGTTCAAGATGTTCGGCACTCATCAGGACGACTTTTTCCGGGTCGAACTTGAAAAACACTTCCTCGAATGCCGGCCATTTCGCGTCGACCAGACTGTGCTTGAGCCCGGCGCGAAACACCCGCAGGGCCATGGTCGAAAGGTAGCGGTCGTCGCGGATCTTGCGCAGTTGTGCGGCAGTTTTGGGAACGGGCAGATGGGCTTCCAGTTCAGCCGCTGAACCGAAACGATTCAGACAGTATTCGTGCAGCCACTTGTAATCGCGCATGCCCTCTCCTATTGAATGAAACAAGAAACCTGTGTGGGAGCGAGCCTGCTCGCGAAAGCGGTGTGTCATTCAACTGATATGTTGACTGATACGCCCTCTTCGCGAGCAGGCTCGCTCCCACATTTGAAATGGTTTTACAGATTGACGACGTTGACGAAGCGCGAAGCCGCGGTCTCGTCGATCTTCAGGCTGGTGAAGTCGAACAGGTTGCGGTCGGCCAGTTGCGAGGGGATCACGTTCTGCAAACTGCGGAAAATCGACTCGGTGCGGCCCGGGGTTTTGCGCTCCCAGTCCTGCAGCATCTCCTTGACCACCTGACGCTGCAGGTTTTCCTGCGAGCCGCAGAGATTGCACGGGATGATCGGAAATTCCTTGAGATCCGAATAGGCCTGAATGTCTTTCTCGTTGCAGTAGGCCAGCGGGCGGATCACCACGTTGCGGCCGTCGTCGGCGCGCAGTTTTGGCGGCATCGCTTTGAGGCTGCCGTTGAAGAACATGTTGAGGAAGAAGGTCTCGACGATGTCGTCACGGTGATGACCGAGGGCCATTTTGGTCGCGCCAATTTCATCGGCGAAGGTGTACAGCGTGCCGCGACGCAGACGCGAGCACAGCGAGCAAGTGGTCTTGCCTTCCGGAATTAGTTCCTTGACCACCGAGTAGGTATCTTTCTCGACGATGTGGTACTCGACGCCCAGCTCTTTCAGATAGGCCGGCAGCACGTGCTCGGGGAAACCCGGTTGCTTCTGGTCCATGTTCACTGCAACGATTTCGAATTTGATCGGCGCAACCTTCTGCAGATGCAGCAACACGTCGAGCATGGTGTAACTGTCTTTGCCTCCGGACAGGCAGACCATGACCTTGTCGCCGTCTTCGATCATGTTGAAATCGGCGACCGCTTCGCCCGCCAGGCGGCGCAGGCGCTTTTGCAGTTTGTTCTGGTTGACCGTAAGAGTGCCCATGACGCGAAATCCGTGAGGTGTGACGAAAGGCGGGCATTTTAGCATCCCGACAGTCACCTCCTTCAACACGCATTCCGTGCAGGAGCTGCCGAAGGCTGCGATCTTTTGAGGGTGAAAAGCCAGATCAAAAGATCGCAGCCTTCGGCAGCTCCTACAGAGGAGAATGCGATTACCCCTCGCGTTTACAGCGCGATTTGCTCTAAGCCCCCAATACCTGTGCGGTTAAGTCCTTCCTATACTGCGTCATAAGGTCGCACACACCCAATGACCTGTATTTGCTCGGCCACTTGGCCCGTAAGCGCTCCGTTTGGGGGGCGATGGCAATAACAAGAGGAGTGACTGGCATGATCCATCACGTAGTGGGACTGTTTACCCACCCTGATCAGGAATGGAAGGAGATCCGTGGCGACCAAGAAGAAAGCATCAGCCACATGTACCTGACGCACACGCTGATTCTGGCGGCTATCCCGGCGGTCTCGGCGTTCATCGGCACTACTCAGGTGGGCTGGGTGATCGGCAACCGCCCGCCGGTGATGCTGACGGTTGAAAGCGCGATCTGGATGACCGTCATGTCTTACCTGGCGATGCTCGGCGGCGTCGCGGTCATGGGCGCGTTCGTACACTGGATGGCGCGCACCTATGATGCCAATCCGAGCCTGGCGCGTTGCGTGGCGTTCGCTACCTACACCGCGACGCCGTTGTTCGTCGGCGGGCTGGCGGCGCTGTATCCGCATATGTGGCTGGGGATGATCGTCGGCACAGCGGCCATCTGTTACACGGTCTATCTGTTGTATGTAGGCCTGCCAACGTTCATGAACATTCCGTCGGACGAGGGATTCCTGTTTTCCAGCTCGGTGCTGGCGGTGGGGCTGGTAGTGCTGGTCGCCATCATGGCGTTCACTGTTATCGTCTGGGGCCTGGGCGTCGGGCCTGTCTACACCAATTAGCCAACTCGTGGTGGATGAGGCCGCCGCAAGGCGGCCTTGTCGTTTGCACAACGACCATTCGGCAGCTCGGCGATTCGCAAGTCGGTGGCGTTGCGGCATACTCGACGTCTCTGGAGATCCATCAAGCATGCCCGAGCAACTCAATACCCGCGTCGAAGATTGTTACCAACTCGCAGAATCCTTTTTCAAACGTACCTTCAAACGCCCCGTGGTCAGCCTCAAGCTGCGCGGGCAGAAAGCCGGCGTCGCGCATCTGCACGAGAACCTGCTGCGTTTCAACCCGCAGCTGTACCGGGAAAACACCGAACATTTCCTCAAGCAGACCGTGGCCCACGAAGTCGCGCACCTGATCGCCCATCAGTTGTTCGGCGAGCGCATCCAGCCCCATGGCGAAGAATGGCAATTGATCATGCGCGGCGTTTACGAACTGCCGCCTGATCGCTGCCATACCTATGAAATCAAGCGGCGCAGCGTGACTCGCTATATCTACAAGTGCCCATGCCCTGAAAGCGATTTTCCGTTTACCGCGCAGCGCCATGGTCTGGTCCGGCAGGGGCGACGGTATTTATGTCGCCGCTGCCGCAACACTTTGACGTTCAGTGGTGAGACGCGGGTGGAATAGTTGGTTCCTGCGGCGCCCTGGCTGGCCCCATCGCTGGCAAGCCTGCTTCCACAGGTTTTGTGAACACCTCGGAAACTGTGGGAGCTGGCTTGCCAGCGATGAGGCTGGAACAGGCGCTAAAGAATGACTTTGGCGCGACGCAGGTCTGCAATTTTCGAAGGGCTAAGTCCCAACTCCTCCAACACCTCATCGGTATGCTGCCCCAACGCCGCGCCCACGTGCCGCGGTGCCGGCAAGTCCTCGGAGAATTTCAGCGGACACGCCATCTGCGCTTGGGTCGAGCCCTCCCCGCGCGGCACCTGTGTTACCAGTCGACGCGCTTGTAGCTGCGGATGCCGCACCGCTTCCCCCAGACTCAACACCGGCTCGACACACGCATCGATCCCGGCAAACATCTCGCACAATTGCGCAAAGTCATGCCGCTCGAATTCGATCCGCAATGCCTCTTTCAAGGCGTGCTGTTGATCAGGCTTGGGTGACAATCCCTGTGCCGCCAGTTCCGGGCAACCCAGCGCTGCGCACAATGCCCGCATGAACGCTGGCTCCAGACTACCGACCGACATCCAGCGTCCATCCCGCGTGCGGTAGTAGTCGTAAAAGCTGCCGCCATTGAGCATCTGGTCTTCCCAATCCGGCTCTGCGCCGCAGGCCAGATATCCGGCGCCAGCCATGGCATTGAGGCTGAAGGCGCAGTCGGTCATGCTCACGTCCAGGTGCGTGCCCTGCCCGGTTTGCTGCCGGGCAATCACTGCTGCGAGAAGCCCGATCACCCCGTGCAGTGATCCTCCGGCCACGTCCGCCACTTGCATGCCCAGCGGCAGCGGCCCGCTGTCGGCGCGGCCGGTGTAACTAGCCAATCCCGCCAGCGCCAGATAGTTGATGTCGTGTCCGGCGCGATCCCGGTAAGGGCCGGTCTGGCCATAACCGGTGATCGACACGTAAATCAGCTTCGGGTTGATCGCTTTCAGCGCCTCATAGCCAAGACCCAGACGTTCCATGACACCGGGGCGGAATTGTTCGAGGACAATGTCGTAATCGCCCAGCAATCGCTTGATCACGTCCAGCGCCTCGGGCTGCTTCAAGTCCAGCGCCAGGCTGCGCTTGTTGCGATTGAGGTAAGCGTGACTGGCCGATACCCCGCCATCGTGCGGCGGCAGAACCCGCAGCAGATCGAGGCGGGTCGGCGACTCGATGCGCAACACCTCGGCGCCCATGTCGGCCAACAGCAGCGAGGCGAACGGTCCCGGTAGCAAGGTCGAGAAATCGAGAATCTTCAGTGAGGCCAGCGGTGCAGACATGGGCGAACTCCTTGGGCGATGCTCTCAGCCTAGGCAGCCATTGCCGATGCAGCAATCACCGCAAATGTCAGCGGGTGTGACCGTTCCGCTCAAATCGCAGGCAAGAAAAAACCCCTGTGGCGAGGGGATTTATCCCCGACGGGTCGCAAAGCGGCCCCTTCTCCAGAGTTGAAGAAGGGGCCGCTGCGCGTCCATCGGGGATAAATCCCCTCACCACAAGGGCTTTGTTTCAGCCCCCACATCGCACTGATGCAGAGTTCTTGTGCTTACTTCACATTGCTCGGGGTTAGGCCTTCAGCCACACCCAGGTCGTCTTCTTCACGCGCGTCGGCGATACCGCGACCGCCAGAAGCCAGCTCGGTTTGCAGCTGATCGGTGTCCAGCTCTTTGACCCACTTGGCAACCACGATGGTGGCGACAGCGTTACCGACCAGGTTGGTCAGTGCGCGGGCTTCGGACATGAAGCGGTCGATACCGAGGATCAGCGCCAGACCGGCCACCGGCAAGTGGCCCACTGCCGACAGGGTAGCGGCCAGAACGATGAAGCCCGAACCGGTCACACCCGCCGCACCTTTGGAGGACAACAGCAGCACCAGCAACAGGGTGATCTGGTGGGTGATGTCCATGTGGGTGTCAGTCGCCTGGGCGATGAACACGGCGGCCATGGTCAGGTAGATCGAAGTACCGTCGAGGTTGAACGAGTAACCGGTCGGAATCACCAGACCCACTACCGATTTCTTCGCGCCCAGACGCTCCATCTTGATCAGCATGCGTGGCAGCGCGGATTCGGACGAGGAAGTACCCAGTACGATCAACAGCTCTTCACGGATGTAACGCACCAGTTTGAACACGCTGAAACCGTGAGCACGGCAGATCGCGCCCAGCACCACCACGACGAACAGTACGCAGGTGATGTAGAAGCAGATCATCAACTGGCCCAGTTGCACCAGCGAGCCGACACCATAGGCGCCGATGGTGAACGCCATCGCACCGAAGGCACCCAGCGGCGCCAGTTTCATGATCATGTTGATGATGTTGAACATGACGTGGGCGAAGCGATCGATCATGTCCAGCAACGGACGACCGTACGAGCCCAGGCGATGCAGGGCGTAGCCGAAGATCACCGAGAACATCAGCACTTGCAGGATGTCGCCGGTGGCGAACGCGCCGACAATGGTGTTCGGGATCACATTGAGGAGGAAACCGACAATGCTCTGGTCTTTACTGGCCGTCACGTAAGTGGCGATTTTCGAGGCGTCGAGGGTGGTGACATCGATGTGCATGCCGGCGCCCGGTTGCACAACGTTGACCACGATCAGACCGATCAGCAGGGCAATGGTGGATACGATTTCGAAGTACAGCAGCGCGTAGCCGCCGGTCTTGCCCACGGATTTCATGTTCTGCATGCCGGCGATGCCGCTGACAACGGTACAGAAAATGATCGGGGCGATGACCATTTTGATCAGTTTGATAAACCCGTCACCCAGCGGCTTGAGGGCCACACCGGTCTGAGGGTAGAAGTGACCAAGCAGGATGCCGATGGCGATGGCAACGATCACCTGGAAATACAGGGATTTGTACAGTGGCTGACGAGTCGTCATTGCAAGTTTCCTCAAGAGTCCCGCGTGGCAACATCCATCTGTTGGGCGCGAAACCTCAATTGCGAACCCTCCTGCACTGGAGGGATTTGTTGTTGGAGCGGCGTTTTCCTACGGGATAAATGCACGCTTCTGTCGCTTGTATCGCAAACGTCGTGCCAGATTGGTGCGATGGGCAGCCAGCCTTTTGATATCAGGGCTCAGGAAGATTTTCATGTCACCGAGCGGTGACCTGTGCGTGGCGGATTTCCGCCAACTGGCCCGCCCTCGTCCTGCAATTTGGCGGAAATCCGCCTTGTTCAGAGCGTCCGACCCCGGCTACCATCCAGCGCCTGAGAAAGGATCTGCCGCTTATGCGCGAACGCACCATTGCCAGTCATTTCGCCCGTGCGGCCCTGGGTGGGGCGCAGCGTCTGGGCGTTGACTGCTCGGACCTATTGCAGCAACTGGGCATCAGCGCGCAGTTGCTTGACGAGCCGCGGGCCCGTATCGCGCCCGAGCAATTCACGCGTCTGATCCAGGGCCTGTGGCTGGCGCTGGACGACGAATACCTCGGCTTTGGCCACGCACCGAGCAAACCCGGCAGTTTCGCCATGATGTGCCACGCCTCGATCCACTGCCGCAATCTGGAGAAAGCGCTGCAACGGGGCTTATTGTTTTACAGCCTGTTCCCCGCTACCCCGCGCCTGAGCCTGACGCGCGAAGACGAATGGGTGCGTTTGAGCCTCGCCGATTCGTCGTTATGGGACCCGGACCACTTTCTCACCGAAAGCCTGCTGGTGATCTGGCATCGCCTCGGCAGTTGGCTGATCGGGCAGCGCATTCGCCTCGAACACGCGACGTTCAGCTACGCCAAACCGACCCACGGTGCCGAATACGACCTGCTCTTCCCTTGCCCGCTGACGTTCGGCAGCGAGCACAGCAGTCTGCTGTTCCATAGCCGCTATCTGCACATGCCGCTGTTGCAGGACGAACGCACGCTCAAACACTTCCTTGAACGCTCCCCCGCCGATCTGCTTTCGCGCCCGGACGATGGCGACAGCCTGAGCAGCCGCCTGCGCCGCTTGCTCAGCCGCGACACCGCGCGCTGGCCGGATCTCGAAGCCGTCGCGGCACAACTGCACATCAGCCCGCAAACGTTGCGGCGGCACTTGCGCGAGGAAGGCACGAGTTTTCAGGAACTGAAGGATCAGTTGCGGCGGGATATCGCCATCTATCATTTGGGACGGGCAGATCTGTCGTTGCAGCAGATCGCCGAACAGCTCGGATTCTCCGAACCGTCGGCGTTTCATCGGGCGTTCAAGAAATGGACGGGGCTGACGCCGGGGGCTTATCGGGCGCAGGAGTTGTGAGGCATTTTCGAAGCTTGCGGTGCTCTCTTTGACGCCATCGCGAGCAGGCTCACTCCTACATTTGAAATGCGTCTCCCCTGTAGGAGTGAGCCTGCTCGCGACAGGTCCAGAAAGGCCAACACCTAAACCGCCGGAAAATGAATTCTGAACGCCGCCCCGCCCATCGGCGAGTCGCCCAGTGCCAGCCGGGCGTTGTAGCTTTCGATGATGTCTTTGACTACCGCCAGCCCGATGCCCTGCCCCGGATGCTGGGCGTCGAGTCGTTCACCGCGTTCGAGAATCCGTGCGCGTTGATCCGGTGGCACGCCGGGGCCGTCGTCTTCAACGCATAGTTCAATGCCGGCTGGGGTTTCGCCAACGCTGATGCGCACTTCGCTCAGGCACAGGCGATAGGCGTTTTCCAGCAGGTTGCCCATCATTTCCAACAGCGCGCCCTGCTCGATCGGCACATAGCAATGCTCCTGCAGATCGAATGCCACACGCACATGTTTATCGCGGTAAACCTTGTCCAGCGTGTCGCAGAGACTTTTCAACACGGGTTGCAAGCGCACCTGATGGCGCACCAGACCGCTTTTGCGCAGGCTGGCCCGTTGCAATTGGTAGCTGATCTGCTGGCTCATACGTTCGATCTGGCCCTGCAGCACCCAGGCCTGATCACGCTCTTCGGGGCGCTGGGCCATGTCTTCGCTGACGCCTTGCAACACGGCCAACGGCGTTTTCAGACTGTGAGCCAGATCGTCGAGCGAATCGCGGTAACGGCTGCGCTGCTGCCGTTCACTGAGTAACAAGCGGTTCAGCGAGCCGGTCAGGCGCAGCAGTTCGCGCGGGTGCTTTTCGGTCAGGCTGTCGCGGGTGCCGCCTTCGATTTCGTCGAGTTCCTGACTGAGTCGGCGCAACGCTTTGAGGCCCCAGGTCAGCCCGATCCACAGCAGCGCCAGCAGCACCAGCAAAGCGGCGCCGAAGCCCAGGTAGAGATTCTCGCGCAGGCCTTCAAGTGTGGTTTCGTACTCGCGCACCGGTTGCAGGGCGACGATGCTGAACGCTGCGCTCTTGCCGCCGAGCAGTTTGACTTCGACGTCGTAAACGAAGAACTCCTGACCATTGGCTTCGCGAATCCGCGCAAATTCGTTGCCGAGACCGTCGTAGCGCGGCTTGTAGTTGATCTGCTCTTCCTGAGTAGCCTTGGAACGCCACACCAGCTTGCCGTCGCGGTCGTAGATGTAGCCGAGCAAGCGAAAATCCGTGAGGTTGAAGCGCTCGTCCGGTAACTGACTGGGCATCACCAGCCGACCGTTTTCGACGCGCGCCGCCGAGATCAGGGTGGTGACGTCCGAGGCCAGGCGCTGTTCGATCGAGTCCTGCAAGGCGAGGCTGAACGCGCCCTGCATCGCCGGCAGCAAGGCAAGCATGAACAACACCGCCAACGTGGTGGCGGCGAGCATCAGGCGAACGCGAAGCGAACGAATCAAGTGCAGCGCTCATTGAACAGGTAACCGAGGCCGCGCACGGTGTCGATCGGCTTGAATCCGGCCGGGCCTTCGAGCTTGCGTCGCAGGCGACCGACCAGCACCTCGATGACATTCGGATCGCGCTCGTCGTCGTCAGGATAGAGCTGCTCCATCAAACGATCCTTGGGCACCACTTGCTGATGATGGCGCATGAGGTATTCGAGGATGCGATATTCGTAGGCAGTCAGCGCCAGCGGTTGTTCGTCGAGGGAAGCCTGCTTGCGATTGAGATCGAGCAGCAGCGGGCCGGCGACGATGGTCGATTGGGTGAAGCCGCTGGAGCGCCGCAGCAAGGCATTCAGACGCGCGTCGAGTTCTTCGAACTGGAACGGCTTGACCACATAGTCGTCGGCACCGGCGGCGAGCCCTTCGACCTTGTCCTGCCAATTGCCGCGCGCGGTGAGGATCAGGATCGGGAAGGTCTTGCCACCCGTGCGCAACTGACGGATCAGGTCGAGCCCGCCCATTCCCGGCAGGCCGAGATCGATCACCGCCAGATCGAAATTGAACTGCCCGGTCTGGTACAGCGCCTCTTCGGCATTGGCCACGGATTCGACCACGTGACCGCTTTCCGTGAGACGGGTTTGCAGGTGATGACGCAACAGCGCCTCATCTTCGACGACCAACAGTTTCATAAAACTCTCCCGAGTAATTCAAACTCTCCAGACAACCACTGTGGGAGCCAGCCCTGCTGGCGATTGCGATTTGACAGTCGACAATGTTGTCGAAGGTCAGGACGCCATCGCTAGCAGGGCTAGCTCCCACAGGGTAGTCAGGCAACCGCGTTAGAAATAATAGTTGGCCGACAAGTAGGTCTGCGCGCTGCTGGTCAAGTCCAGCGAACCCTGTTTGCTGCCGCCGCTGTCTTTCATTTCGGTGCTGGCGTTGCTGCGCAGGTAACGGTAACCGAGTTCGACCGAGGCGTTCTGCGAAACTTGCTGCAGCACACCGAACTGGCCGCCCACGGCGTAACCGATGTCACTGTCGCGGCTGTAGCCCGGCGAATCCTGGGTCAGCTTGGTCAGGCCGGCCGTGGCGCCGCCGAACAGCTTGGTACTGCCGCCCACCGGGTAGAACAGATCGTAGCTGCCGAGCAGATTTTCCTGACGCAGTTTAATGCCATTGTGCGAGCCCGACACGTTGTCGTAGGTGGCGTAGTAGCGCCCCTGAGTGTTTTGCTGACCGAGACGCACGCCGTAGGTGTTATTGCCATCGATGGCGCCGGTGGCATTCGGGTGATCGAGGTTGTCGTTCAGAGCGTTGGATTTTTTCACCTTGTCGCTGGTCTGGCCGAAGGTCAGCCCGGCGAAATTCGAAGGGGTGTCGGCGTGCGCGGCGATGCTGGAGCCTAACAAGGTAAATGCCAGCAACAGTTTGTTGAAGCGAGTCATGATGTTTCCTCTTTCACAGTGCTGTTTGGGTATGGCGCAAGGTTACTGAGCCCCCCCTGTACCGCCCCTGAACGCTCTCTGAACCTGACCTGAACCAGATCGACTAGGCTGTCCTGACCACTTTCGAAAAGGAGATCCGACCATGCGCATGTTCCTCGCCCTCACTCTGCTGGCAGTCAGCAGCTTCACCCAGGCTGCGATCAAGACTGAAGAAATCCCTTATCAAAGCGCCGACGGCAGCAAGCTGATCGGCTACTACGCCTATGACGACGCGATCAAAGGCCCACGCCCTGGCATCGTCGTGGTGCACGAATGGTGGGGCCTGAACGATTACGCCAAGCGCCGCGCGCGCGATCTCGCCGGGCTTGGTTACAGCGCGCTGGCCATTGATATGTACGGCGAAGGCAAGAACACCGAACACCCGAAGGATGCGCTGGCGTTCATGCAGGCGGCGACCAAGGATGCCGATGCCGCGAGTAAGCGCTTCGCCGCAGGGCTCGATCTGTTGAAGAAGCAACCGCAGACCGACGTCAATAAACTCGCCGCCATCGGTTATTGCTTTGGCGGTGGCGTGGTGTTGAATGCAGCGCGTCAGGGCGTGCCATTGGCAGGCGTGGTGAGCTTCCATGGCGCGCTGGCGACCAAGACTCCGGCAACGCCTGGCAGCGTCAAGGCGAAAATTCTGGTCGAGCATGGGGCGCTGGACAGCATGGTCACTCCGGACAACGTTACCGCCTTCAAGTCCGAGATGGACAAGGCCGGGGCGGACTATCGGTTTGTCAGTCTGGAGGGCGCCAAGCATGGCTTCAGCAATCCGGATGCCGACCGCTTGAGCCACGGCGAGCATGGCGGGCCGGATATCGGTTACAACAAAGCGGCGGATGAAAAATCCTGGGCGGACATGAAAGCGTTCTTTCAGAAAATCTTCAGCTAACCCATCCGCACCTGATCGTTCCCACGCAAGCGTGGGAACAATCAAAGATCGCAGCCTTCGGCAGCTCCTACAGGTCCGGGCTATGGTCAGCATGGGTGCTAACCGGCAAAATGCCGGTCATGAATGCCATTCCTCCCCTGCCCGCCTGCTGCACTGCGCTCGACAACCATTGGCCATTGCCGACGGTATTGCCCGGCACTGTGCTGCTCAGCACCCGTTTCGATCCGACCCGGTTACTGGGCGATGATTTTCTGCGCAGCGCTGTGATTGCGCCGCCGAGCATTCAACGTTCAGTGGCCAAGCGTCAGGCCGAGTTTCTCGCCGGGCGAATCTGTGCCCGCGCTGCGTTGCAAGAACTAGAGGGCTCGAACATCGTCCCGCCAATCGGCGAAGATCGTGCGCCGGTGTGGCCGGCGCACATCTGCGGCTCGATCACCCACAGCACCGGCCGCGCGGCAGCGATTATCGCTAACAGGCAGCACTGGCGCGGCTTGGGCATGGACCTGGAAAACCTGCTCAGCGACGAACGTGCCGAGCGTTTGGCCGGGGAAATTCTTACGCCGGCGGAACTGCAGCGCATGGCGGCCGGATCTCGGGAGCAGTTGTCGCTGCTGGTAACCCTGACGTTTTCGGTGAAGGAAAGTCTGTTCAAAGCGCTGTATCCGATCGTGCAGCAGCGCTTCTATTTCGAGCATGCCGAGGTGCTGGAATGGACTGAGGCGGGTCAGATCAGGGTGCGGTTGTTGACCGATTTATCGAGCGAATGGCGTAACGGTTCGGAGCTGGAAGCGCAGTTCGGGGTGCAGGATGGGCAGTTGTTGAGTCTGGTCAGCATTCCGGCCTGAGGGTTTTTATTGGCTGTCAGGGCCCCATCGCTGGCTTGCCAGCGATGGGGCCAGCACAACCACCGCAAATACTCAGCGGCGTTCCTGATTCCTCGGCCAACTCAAGCTGAAGCAAGCCCCACCCAAATTTTTGCTCTTGCCAATGATCGCCCGGCCGTCATGCCAGTGAATGATCCGCCGCACGATCGACAACCCCAGACCATGCCCTCCCGACGCCCGTGTGCGGCTGTCATCCAGGCGCAGAAACGGCGTGAAAATCCGCTCCCAAGCCACTTCCGGCACCCCCGGCCCATCGTCCTCGACGTCAATCCGACAGCGTAACTGGCCGACCTGATAACTCACGGTGACCTGCGAATGCGCATGGCGCATCGCATTGCCTACCAGGTTCTGCAACGCGCGGTGCAGATAGCGCGGCTCGGCCTCGACCCAGGCGCCGTCATTGTCCGCCGCTGAGAGACACAACCCGCGCTGCACAGTGACTTCGGCACGCAGCGGCGCCAGTTCTTCGATGACTTGATTGACCAGTGCGTCAAGGTCGATGCGCTGGAACGTCAGCGCCGGCGAACCCTGTTCCAGTCGCGCATAGGTGAGCATCTCGTCGACCAGTTTATCGAGGTCTTCGATGTCGTGATCCATGCCTTCGCGGTACTTTTCCAGCGCCTGCGCAGTGGTCGCCGAACCGATCATCTCCAGACCGAAACGCAGGCGCGCCACTGGTGTGCGCAGTTCGTGAGACACCGCGCGCACCAGCTCACGCTGGATCGCCAGCAACTGCTGCAAGTGCTCGGCCATGCCGTTGAATGCCGCCGCCAGGCGCCCGACCGAGTCGGCACCGCGCGCCGGCACTCGTGTTTCCAGACTGCCTTTGGCGATGCGCGTGGCAGCGGCTTCCAGGCCGCGCAAACGGCGTTCAAGTTGCCGCACCAGCAGATAAACGATGAGCCCGATCAGGCTCAGGCCGAGCGCGGCAATCAGCACCAGCCACTCCGGCGGATAAGGATTCATCTGATACAACGGGCCGATTTCCAGAACCCACGGCGTGCCGACCATGCCGGCAAACACCCGGATCGAATCGCCGCCCTTGCCCAGCGCCATCACGGTATCGCCTTCGGCCACGCGACGGCTCTGGTCTTCGTCCATGTCGGCGTCGTTGACCGTCACCAGACGCAAGTCGAAACCGAAGCCCTTCTCTTCCTTTATCTGCGCCAGGCGCTTGGGCTGCTCGCCCACCGGCACCCGCACCAATTCGTCGGCCAGCAGATAAATCGTCGCCCGCGCCAGTTGCTCGCTGATCTGCTGCACTTCGCCCACCAGCATCAGTTGCTCTTTATCGCTGACCAAGCGGTAGACCTTGGCCGCGTGCGGGCCCGTCTGTTCGACCAAGGCCAGACCTCGTTGCACGCGGGTACGCTGGGTGAGGTCAAGATCGGTTTCGGCGAACCTCTTCAGCGCCAATGGAATGCCGAGCAACCGCTCCCATACCAGCAGCGCACGATGCCGCTCGGTCGGGTTCATCGGTTGCAGATTGTCGGCCATCAGCGAAAAAGTGCCATGGGCCAAGCGCTCGCGGTATTGCTCGCTGCGCACCTGATTGAGCAGGTGCAGCGCCAGCACGCCGAGCACCGCCACCAGAATCAGCGCCGCGCACATCCCGCCGTAGATGCGCAGAAAGATCGAGTTCACAGCGGCAGGTCTACGCAGGCTTCCGGGACAAACAGGTAGCCTTTGCTGCGGATGGTCTTGATCAGTCGCGGATGGTCGGGGTCATCGCCGATTTTCGGACGGATGCGTGATATGCGCACATCGATCGACCGATCCTGACCGTCGTAGCCGATGCCGCGCAGGGCGGTGAAGATTTCTTCGCGCGACAAAATCCGCCCGGCGTTGGCGACCAACAACCAGAGCAAGTCGAATTCGGCGCTGGTCAGTTCGATGCCGTTGTCGCTGAGCCACGCTTCGCGCAGGGCGTTGTCGACGACCAGTGGGCCGAATTGCAGACGCCGGGATTTTTCTGCGACCGGCTCGGGTGTATCGCTACGTCGCAGCAACGCCTGGATCCGCGCCAACAACAGGCGCGGACGCACCGGTTTGCAGACGTAGTCGTCGGCGCCAAGGTCGAGGCCTTGAATCTGATCGGCGTCATCGGTACGCGCCGTCAACATCAGGATCGGCCCGTCGTACTGGTTGCGCACCTTGCGACAAATGCTCAAGCCATCTTCGCCGGGCAGCATCAGGTCAAGGATCACCAGATCCGGCTGCTCCTTGATGATCCGCGCGGCGGCGAGCGCCCCGTTGCCTTCGATGTCCACGCGCAGTCCATTGGCTTGCAGATAATCGCGCGTGAGTTCAGCCAGTCGCTGGTCATCCTCGACGATCAATACCTGCCACGCTTGTTGCTCCACCGGCGACCTCTGCTTGCTGTTTTTATTGATATATGAAGGTTTGAACGCGTTCCTGTAGGAGCTGACGAGTGAAACGAGGCTGCGATCGTATGATCCTGTTTTTTTCAATCAAAAGATCGCAGCCTCGTTTCACTCGTCAGCTCCTACAGGGGGCTCAGCGTGTCTTCTTGTCATGTTTGGGAGGATAAAATTACGTCCCCATGGACCGATTGTATAAACGGCGTACAGCCAGAACACAAGTCGGTAAATGCGTTCGGACGAGGCGGTTTTTTATGGTAGGGTTCGCGCCCTTAAAAAACCGCTGAAGCGTTTTTCCCGGCGAAAAAACAGTGACAAACGGTCTGGATCAACGGGTCCGCGGCCTACAAGGGAATTCGCCGTTTCTTACACAATTTACGCACAGCTTTATCCACAAGTCGTACGTTGCAACACCCCTTAAAACGCATTATCTTGTAGCACGGCGAAAACACAGACCCTACATATGGGGTTTTGGTTAAAAACGTCCAACCACATTTCAGACCTGAAACTCAAGTGCTTTATGGCCAGTTTCCGGTTGAACCAGCAAGTTTTTCGAAGCCCAAACCGCACTGGCGGATGGCACCGTTTTTTTCGTCCGAAACCGGACAAAACGGTATGGGTGTTGCAGTCATTACTGTCACCCAGGAAGGAACCCGGTTGTGGGCATTGCCCCGCAGCCAAAGCTTCGGCAAGGACGCGGCGTTGCAGCCTTTTTCGTCTGTTCCGGAGTTGTTAGGCCGACGCTCGTCGGTTGCAGTGCTTCGGTACAGAACGGTGAGCACCATGACGGTGCCAAACAAACATAGAGAATGTGGAGACCACCCCCCATGCAAACCGACACAACTCGCGAGAACCCGCAGGGCACCTTGCCGCAGGCCGCCGATTCGACTTCGGATCTGGCAGCCACCGCGCCTGGCCAACTGCGCGTGATCAAGCGTAATGGCACTGTCGTTCCTTATACCGATGACAAGATCACCGTCGCTATCACCAAAGCGTTCCTCGCAGTTGAGGGCGGCACCGCTGCCGCTTCGTCGCGAATCCACGACACTGTTGCGCGTCTGACCGAACAGGTCACCGCGACCTTCAAGCGTCGCATGCCTTCGGGCGGCACCATCCACATCGAAGAAATCCAGGACCAGGTCGAACTGGCCCTGATGCGTGCCGGCGAGCAGAAAGTAGCCCGCGACTACGTGATCTACCGTGACGGCCGTTCGAAAGAACGCGCTGCCCACGCTCCGGCCGAAGAAGCGGTCAACGCGCATCCGTCGATCCGCATCACCCGCACCGACGGTAGCCTGGCGCCGCTGGACATGGGCCGCCTGAACACCATCGTCACCGAAGCGTGCGAAGGCCTGGAAGAAGTCGACGGCGACCTGATCCAGCGCGAAACCCTGAAGAACCTTTACGACGGCGTGGCCCTGACCGACGTCAACACCGCGCTGGTGATGACCGCCCGTACCCTGGTCGAGCGTGAGCCGAACTACTCATTCGTCACCGCCCGCCTGCTGATGGACACCCTGCGTGCCGAAGGCCTGGGTTTCCTCGGTGTGGCCGAAAGCGCCACTCACCACGAAATGGTCGACCTGTACGCCAAGGCGCTGCCGGCCTACATCGCCAAAGGTATCGAGTTCGAACTGCTGAACCCTGTGCTGGCCACATTCGACCTGGAAAAACTGGGCAAGGCGATCAACCACGAGCGCGATCAGCAATTCACCTACCTGGGCCTGCAAACCCTGTATGACCGTTACTTCATCCACAAGGATGGCGTGCGTTTTGAACTGCCGCAGATCTTCTTCATGCGCGTGGCCATGGGCCTGGCGATCGAAGAGAAGCAGAAAGAAGACCGTGCGATCGAGTTCTACAACCTGCTGTCGTCCTTCGACTACATGTCCTCGACGCCAACGCTGTTCAACGCCGGTACTCTGCGTCCACAGCTGTCGAGCTGCTACCTGACCACCGTGCCGGATGACCTGTCGGGCATCTACCACGCGATTCACGATAACGCCATGTTGTCGAAATTCGCTGGCGGCCTGGGCAACGACTGGACGCCGGTTCGTGCGCTGGGTTCGTACATCAAGGGCACCAACGGCAAGTCGCAAGGCGTAGTGCCGTTCCTGAAAGTGGTGAACGATACCGCTGTGGCCGTTAACCAGGGTGGCAAGCGCAAGGGCGCTGTGTGCGCCTACCTGGAAACCTGGCACATGGACATCGAAGAGTTCATCGAGCTGCGCAAGAACACCGGTGATGACCGTCGTCGTACCCACGACATGAACACCGCCAACTGGATCCCTGACCTGTTCATGAAGCGTGTCTTCGATGACGGCAAGTGGACCCTGTTCTCGCCATCCGAAGTACCAGACCTGCACGACCTGACCGGTAAAGCCTTCGAAGAGCGCTACGAGTACTACGAAGCGCTGACCGAGTACCCAGGCAAGGTCAAGCTGTTCAAGACCATCCAGGCCAAAGACCTGTGGCGCAAAATGCTCTCCATGCTGTTTGAAACCGGCCACCCATGGCTGACCTTCAAAGACCCGTGCAACCTGCGCAGCCCGCAGCAGCACGTCGGCGTGGTTCACAGCTCGAACCTGTGCACCGAGATCACCTTGAACACCAACAAGGACGAGATCGCCGTTTGCAACCTGGGCTCGATCAACCTGCCGAACCACATCGTCAACGGCAAGCTGGACACTGCCAAGCTGGAACGCACCGTGAACACCGCCGTGCGCATGCTCGACAACGTGATCGACATCAACTACTACTCGGTGCCACAAGCGAAGAACTCCAACTTCAAGCACCGTCCGGTCGGTCTGGGCATCATGGGCTTCCAGGACGCTCTGTACCTGCAGCACATTCCGTACGGTTCCGACGCTGCCGTCGAGTTCGCCGACAAGTCGATGGAAGCGGTCAGCTACTACGCGATCCAGGCTTCCTGCGACCTGGCCGATGAGCGCGGCGCGTACGAGACGTTCCAGGGTTCGCTGTGGTCCAAAGGCATCCTGCCGCTGGATTCGCAACAGATCCTGATCGAGCAGCGTGGGCAGAAGTACATCGATGTCGACCTGAAGGAAACCCTGGACTGGGCACCGGTTCGCGCCCGTGTGCAGAAAGGCATTCGTAACTCGAACATCATGGCCATCGCACCGACCGCCACCATCGCCAACATCACTGGCGTATCGCAGTCGATCGAACCGACCTACCAGAACCTGTATGTGAAATCGAACCTGTCGGGCGAATTCACCGTGATCAACCCGTACCTGGTTCGCGACCTGAAAGCTCGCGGTCTGTGGGACTCGGTCATGATCAACGATCTGAAGTACTACGACGGTTCGGTTCAGCAGATCGAGCGCATCCCGCAAGAACTCAAAGAGCTCTACGCGACCGCGTTCGAAGTGGACACCAAGTGGATCGTTGACGCGGCCAGCCGTCGTCAGAAGTGGATTGACCAGGCTCAGTCGCTGAACCTGTACATTGCCGGCGCTTCGGGCAAGAAGCTCGACGTGACCTATCGCATGGCTTGGTACCGTGGCCTGAAAACCACTTACTACCTCCGTGCCTTGGCCGCGACCAGCACCGAGAAGTCGACCATCAACACCGGCAAGCTGAACGCTGTTTCCAGCGGCGGCAACCATGGTGATGATTCGGTTCTGGCAGCTCCTGCAGGTCCAGCGCCGGTGCCTAAGGCTTGCGCGATTGACGAGCCGGACTGCGAAGCTTGCCAATAAGCTGAGCTGATTCCAGGCGTTGTGCGACGCCTGAGATATCGAGCGAAAAGAAAACCCCCGACAGACTTCTGGTTTGTTGGGGGTTTTGTTTTTTGGGGTTGGGGTTGGGTTGAGATTGTGTGTATATCCGTTGCTGCGGTAACGGCGGCTTAGGGTTCCGCCCTTACGGCGGGTCACTTTTTCCAGACGCCGAAAAAGTAACCAAAAAGGCTCCCCCCGGCGTACGGCACTTCGCTTAGGCTCAGTGTTCCCTCGCTACGGCGTCCATCAGGGGGCATCGCCTACGGTTTGCTTCGCTGCACCTCCTCTCGATGAATGCGGCTACGCCGCACGGCGCTTCGCGCCTACCCCCTGATGAACGCCTGCGCTCGGCCTGCCGATGGGGCAGAAGATCAAAGCCAGAGCCAGAGCCAGATCAAAAGCCGAATCAAAAGATCGCAGCCTGCGGCAGCTCCTACAGTTGGATTGGGTACAACCTCAAGAAACAGGTCGGCTGTCAGGCCGCCTTCATCGGATCGCCGTCCGGGGTAGGCTCGCTCCCCCATAAAAGCAAAAGCCAAAGCCAGATCAAAAGATCGCAGCCTGCGGCAGCTCCTACAGTTGGATTGGGTACAACCTCTAGAGCAGGTCGGCTGTCAGGCCGCCTTCATCGGATCGCCGTCCGCGGTAGGCTCGCTCCCCCATAAAAGCAAAAGCCAAGGCCAGATCAAAAGATCGCAGCCTGCGGTAGCTCCTACAGTTGGATTGGGTACAACCTCAAGAAACCGGTCGGCTGTCAGGCCGCCTCCATCGGATCGCAGTCCGCGGTAGGCTCGCTTCCCCATAAAAGCAAAAGCCAAGGCCAGATCAAAAGATCGCAGCCTGCGGCAGCTCCTACAGTTGGATTGGGCACAACCTCAAGAAACCGGTCGGCTGTCAGGCCGCCGTCCAGGATCGCCGCCCGGAGCAAGCCCGCTCCCACAAAAAGCAAAGCAGCGCAGCTGCCCGCGGCAAAGCCGCCCCACTCCACAATGAGCGCAAGCTCGAGTAAAGCTCTTGATCTTGATCCACGGGCGACGTCGGAAGGCTGAGTGGAGGGATTGATCCGGGCGTGGGAGCGCAGCGACCGTACGACGCAGTCGTACACAGCGGAAGGAGGTGCAGCGAAGCAAACCGGAGCCGCTGCGCCCGGATCGATCCCGCAGCGAAGGAACCCGAGCCTGCGAGGGCCGAACGCAGGAGCTAGCGTTTTTTGCTTATTTTTTTTCTGGGCCGGCATTCCGGGCGCTTGTAAAAAAGTAAGTCGCCGTCAGGCGAAACCGCCAGCCGCCGCAGCAAAACATTCGGATATTCACACCCACCAAACCCAAGCATGGTCGGCCCAAAGGCCGCCAAGGAGCCAAGGACCCAAAAAAAAGCCCCTCAAAACGAGGGGCCCAAAAAAACCATGCAAAAACCCAAATCAAGTCATCTGAATAATGGTCTGCATAATCGTGCTCTGAGTCGAAATAGTCTTGGCATTCGCCTGATAGTTGCTCTGACCCTTGATCAGATCAACCAACTCATTGGTCAGGTTAACGTTCGACTCTTCCAGCGAGTTCGACACAACCGAACCCAACGTACCGGTCTCAGGCGCGTCATAACCCGGAATACCCGAAGCAAAAGTCTCTTTCCACGCCGTGCCGCCGACCGCCTGCAAACCCTGCTCGTTGGTGAAGCTGGCCAGCGCAACCTGGCCGATCGCCTTGCTCTGGTTGTTGCTGAAGTTCGCGAACAGCGTACCGGTGCCGTCGATGGTCAGGTTGGTGATCTGGCCAGTGGCGTAACCATCCTGAGTCGGAATCGAACGTGCGGTGTCAGCGTTGTACTGAGTGGTCTTGGCCATCGAAATGGTCACGCCCGCCGGGTTCGCTGCCGCGCCGTTAGCCTTCCAGGTCCCGTTGGTCACAGTGCCCGGCACCCAGCCTTTGAGCGTCAGATCGCTGCTGATGACGGCCGGGCCGCCCAGCGGACCCGGCGTGCTGACCTGAGTCAGCGTGCCGGTGGCGTCGAAGGACAGGGTCGAGGCCACAGGCGCCGTGGTTTTCGGATCGCTGCCAGTCGCGTCCGGGTTGCGGCCGTCCACCAGGGTGTAGACCTTCCAGGTGTTGGCGCCAGTTTTCACCATGTATTGATCCATGGTGTGCTGGTTACCCTGGCTGTCATAGATCGGGGTGCTGAACGACTTGGTGTAAGTCGCGGTGTTGGTAGGATCAAACTTGCCCGCCGGCACCGTGTCGTCGATCACCGCAGCGGTCGAGTTCAGGTTGATGGTCGAAGTCACCGACGAAGTCGACTTTGGCGCCAGGTTCGACGTGTCGATTTTCAGGTCAGTCAACACGCCGTTGATGATCTTGCCGTTGGCATCCACACCGTAACCCTGCAAGCGCGAGGTGTAATCGGTGTTGGTGATGTAACCGGCGTTGTCGACCTTGAACGTACCGGCACGGGTGTAGGACACCGAACCGTTGTTGCTCAGGGTGAAGAAACCCGAGCCGTTGATGCCCATGTCCAACACGTTACCGGTGTTGTTGATGTCACCTTGGGTGAACTGCTGGGAAACGTTGGCCAGGCGCACACCGTTGCCAATCACTTTGCTGCCGCTGCCCAGACGCGTCGCCGAGTAGACGTCGGCGAATTCTGCGCGGGAGGATTTGAAGCCGGCGGTCGCCACGTTGGCGATGTTGTTGCCGGTCACGTCCAGTTGTTTGTTGGCTGCATAGAGACCGCTAAGGCCGATATTGAAAGACATATTCCACTCCTTTGTGCCGGTTAGTCGGCTCTATATACCAATGGTTTGAACTTGGGACAGGGCCACGGTGCCTTTGCCGGCCAGGTTGAGCATCAGCTCGCCGCCGGTCTGGCTGATCGTCACGCTGTTGACGGTGGCTGGGAGATAAGTCGCCAGATCCGTCGCGGTGCCGTTGATCGGCGCGTTGGCCTTGAAGGTGTAAGTACCGGTCGGCACCAGAGTGCCGGACGAATCCTTACCGTCCCAGGTGAAGCTGGCCTCGCCGGCCGCGCGGCTGCCCAGATCGATGGTGCGAACCGCTTTGCCGTCCTTGTCGGTGATGGTCACGGTGCCACCAGCGATGGACGACGGCACAGACACCGAGCCGGTCAGGCCTTTGCTCGGGTCGTCGAGCTGGGCGGTGTTGGTCTGCACGATTACATTGCGACCTACCAGCGACGAAGCCTGCAACGCCTGCGAGGAGTTGTAGTTGCCGGCCAGCGAGCTGACCGTGCTGTTGAGCGTGGTGATGCCTTCCAGGCTGCTGAACTGCGCCAACTGCGCAACGAATGCGCTGTTGTCCTGCGGATCGAGCGGGTTCTGGTTCTTCAACTGGGTGACCAGCAATTGCAGGAACGCATCTTTGCCCAGCGCTTGTCCGCCGGTTGCACTGTTGGTCGCCGAAGCGATGCCGCCGGACGTGGTGCTGCTGGCCGTCTTCGTCGAGTTGGCCAGGATGTCGTTCATGCTCAGGCTGCTGGTGGTATCGGAAACACTCATGGCAGTCGCCCCTTATTACTGACCGAGGGTCAGTACCTTCTGCATCATGGTTTTGGCGGTGTTCATCATTTCGGCGTTGGTCTGGAACGAACGGCTCGCGGAAATCATGTCAGCCATTTCTTCCACCACGTTGACGTTCGGGTAGTAGACGTAGCCCTTGGCGTCGGCCGCTGGATGATTCGGCTCATAACGCGCTTCAAGGTTGCTCTGGTCTTCGACCACACCGAGCACCTGCACGCCCTGACCGGCCGCGTCCTGATTCTGGAACAGCGAATCGCTGCCGCCAGCCTGACCGCCCTGGAACATGGTGGCGAACACCGGGTGACGGGCGCGATAGGTCTGGTCGATGCTCGACGAGACGGTTTCGGCGTTGGCGATGTTCGAGGCCACGGTGTTCAGACGCGTGGTTTGTGCGCTCATGCCGCTGCCGGCAATGTTGAAAACGCTGGACAGGGACATGGATTATTCTCCGCGAAGGGCTGACACCAGCCCTTTGAATTTGCTGTTGAGCAGCGTGAAGCTGGCCTGGAAGCCCACGGCGTTTTCCGCGTAGTTGGACTGTTCCAGTTGAGCGTCAACGGTGTTCTGGTCGATCGAAGGCTGCATCGGCGTGCGATACATCAGCGACTCGTCGCCATTGCCCAGCCCTTCTGCCTCGATATGACGGCTATTGGTCATGTTCAGGGCGAAATGGCCGCCGGTCTTGGTCTTCTCGGTCTGTGCTTCGAGCACTTTGGAGAAATCCAGATCCCGCGCTTTGTAGTTCGGGGTGTCGGCGTTGGCGATGTTGTTGGCCAGCACTTCTGCGCGTTGGGCACGGAAGCCCAAAGCCTTTTCGTGAATGCCGAGCGCTTTATCGAAACTGATGCTCATGTCGGGAACCTTCAGGTGACCGGTTTTTCGTACCTGAGCTTTAGCAAGCGTCGTGCCAAATGACTGAACGCCCGTATTCCGGGGCTTTGCGCTGAACTGGCAAAGCGGCAATGCCAGAAAAGCGGCAACCGGTTACCGCCGAATGCCGCTTTTCTGCCGCTTCTTCCTGTTAACACCTCCCCCCTGTAGGAGCTGCCGAAGGCTGCGATCTTTTGACGTTGCTTTTAAAAATCAAGATCAAAAGATCGCAGCCTTCGGCAGCTCCTACACTGGGAGCGGTGTCAGGCACAAAAAACGGGAGACCTAAGGCCTCCCGTTGTTTGTATTGCCGCGAACCGGTCATTTCGCCTTGTAAATAATCCCCGGGCTGCACTGAACCATCTGGTAATGATCCGGCAAACCGTTCAACGCTTCCGAGGCGCCAAGGAACAGATAACCGCCCGGCTTCAACGTACTGTGAATGCGCAACAGAATGTCTTTCTTCACTTCGGCAGAGAAGTAGATCAACACGTTGCGGCAGAACACGATGTCGAACTTGCCCAGCGCCGCGTAGCTGTCGAGCAGGTTGAACGAGCGAAACTCCACGCGACTCTTGATCGGCGCCTTGACCACCCAGCGCCCCGGCCCTTTCGGATCGAAGTAACGCTGCAGACGTTCCGGCGACAGACCACGACCGATCGCCAGGCTGTCGTACTCGCCGGTCTTGCAATTGTTGAGCATGAGACCGGAAAGATCCGTGGCAACAATCTGCACGCCCATCTTCAACTGGCCGAGGTTGGAACGCTCGAACTCGTCGATCGACATCGACAACGAGTACGGCTCCTGCCCCGAAGAGCACGCCGCCGACCAGATCCGCAAACGCTGGTTCGGGCTGGCCTTGATCGCTTCCGGCAGTACCTTGTTCTTCAAGACTTCAAACGGATAGGTGTCACGAAACCACAGGGTTTCGTTGGTCGTCATGGCATCAACCACCTGCTCGCGCAAACCGCTGCGCGGCTGGGTCTGGATGCGCTGAACCAGCTCACCCAGGGATTTGATGCCTTGCTGCTCCATCAGTTTGTTGAGACGGCTCGAGACCAGATACTGCTTGTTTTCACCGAGCAGAATGCCACAGGCTTTTTCCAGGAAGACCCGGAACTGTTCGAAATCCAAATTACCCGTAGACAATGATGCCGCCTCTTAAATCGTGTTGACCGCCAGGAGCAAAAGGCCCCTAGCTGATATCTGCTGCTCTGATCCGGTCGACTACCCGGGATGCCAGGTCATCAGGACGGAATTTGGCCAGAAAGTCATCGGCGCCGACTTTCTTGACCATCGCCTGATTGAAGACTCCCGACAACGAAGTATGCAGGATGATATGGAGCTTTTGCATGCGAGCGTCGCCGCGGATTTCCGCCGTCAGGGTGTACCCGTCCATCTCCGGCATCTCGATGTCGGAAATCATCATCAGGAACTCTTCTTCCGGCTTTTTGCCCTCTTCGACCAGCTTGCGCAGGTAATCCAGCGCCTGCTTGCCGTCATTCAGCGCCACCACTTCGACACCGATCGTCTGCAGACAACGCGTGACCTGCTTGCGCGCCACCGACGAGTCATCGACCGTCAGCACCCGCAGCGACAAAGCCTTGGCCTGGGTTTCGACATCGACCACGCCCACCGAAATCGCCTCGGGTGTCGGCGCGACTTCCGCCAGCACCTTTTCGACATCGATGATTTCGACTAACTGATTGTCCACCCGAGTCACAGCGGTCAGGTAATGATCGCGACCCGTGCCCTTGGGCGGCGGATGAATCTCTTCCCAGTTCATGTTGACGATGCGCTCCACCGAGCGGACCAGGAAACCCTGGGTCTTGGTGTTGTACTCCGTGATGATCACGAACGGGTTTTTCTTGTCTTTCAACGCTCCCGAGCCGGTCGCCATTGCCAGATCAAGGATCGGAATGGTCGCCCCTCGAATATTCGCCACCCCGCACACGACAGGACTGGACTTGGGCATCAACGTCAGTGACGGGCATTGCAACACTTCCCGTACCTTGAACACGTTGATTCCGTAGAGCTGTTGCCCGTCGAGACGGAACAACAACAGCTCCAGGCGATTCTGCCCCACCAGTTGCGTGCGCTGGTTCACCGAATCCATTACACCAGCCATGCCCAGACTCCTACACCAACGCCAAGTGTTGTTGCGACGCACATTCATTGCTAAACGGCACGGCGCTTGCTTTTCAACTCGTATGAACGCTCAAACGACATTTTTACGACACCTGACCTCCCGCGCTCGCAAAGGCCTTTGCGCGATGTCGGCTGTCGTTCTGCTTTTCTCTGGCAACCCTGCCGTTGCTGATGCGGTTACCCTGCCTGACATGCTTATCGGCGTCACTCAGGGCTTTCTTGAGTTCACCGTAGAAGACTATCTCGCCAGCAGTCAAACGGAAGGCCGTTACGAGATCGAGGTCAAGCAGCTCGATCCCCGTATGCGCATGCCCATGTGCGACAAGGAATTGACAGCTTCGCTGGAGAATTCGGCACGCCCTTTGGGCCGGGTAACGGTCAAGGTTCGCTGTGAAGGCGCATCGCCATGGACAGTGTTCGTGCCCGCTCAAGTCCGCCTGTTTCGCGAGATTGTCACGACCACGCGGCCACTCAAACGCGCCGGGATCATCGAGCCGCAAGATGTGACCTTGCGCGAACGCGACGTCAGCACGATCAATCAAGGGTTCCTGACCTCGGTTGACGAAGCGATCGGGCAGAAATTGACCCGACCAACGGTCGCTGATCAGGTGATCACGCTGGTGCATCTGGAACAGGCGGAAGTTGTGCGCAAAGGCGATCAAGTCGTCATCACCGCACGCAGTGGCACGCTCGCCGTGCGCATGCCCGGCGAAGCATTGGCCAACGGCGGTTTGAAAGAACAGATCCGGGTAAAAAACCTCAACTCGCAACGGGTCATCAAAGCGCAAGTCATCGCGCCGGGCCAAGTGGAAGTGGCGATGTAGAAAACTGGCGCTGGCCCCGGCTGTTCCCTAAACTGTGCCGCAGCAGGACTCGCGTCGGCGCATGCATGGCTCATTGATAAATGTGCCTAAAGTTTTCCAGGGGATGGCCGAAAACATGGCAAGCGTCCAAATTCCCAGAGGTTTTTCACCATGGTCATCGACTTCAACCGTTTGAACAGCTCCTCGTCACTTACGGGCAGTACGCGTACCAGCAATGCGAAGGAAACCGCCGAATCCGGCACTTCCGCGCCGCTGAATACCCCGGCCGAACAGGCCAGTACCGCAAAAAGCGGGGAATCGGTACAACTCAGCAATGAGGCGCAACAGTTGCAGAAGGTCACTGACAAGCTGCGCGATCAGCCTGCTGTCGACAAAGCCCGTGTGGCCGAGTTGAAAGCCGCGATTGCCGATGGCAGCTATAAAGTCGACAGCAACCGTGTAGCCAGCAAACTGCTCAACTTCGAAGCCCAGCGCTAGGCTTTTGCCGGCGCCAGGCGTTTGGACGCTTAAACCCCAAGGCCAGCCATGCACGACACTAATCTATTGCAACTGATTAACGACGACTTTGCTCCAGCTCAACAATTGCTGGAGTTGTTGCAAACCGAATCTCTCGCGTTGCACGGTCGTGACATGCCGCTGCTGGAAGAGATTTTGGCGCGCAAACAGGCGTTGATCATTTTGCTTGAACAGCATGGCCGCAAGCGCAGCGAAATCCTTGCCAGCCTCAACCTGCCGACAGACCGCAGCGGTCTGGCGCAACTGGCCAGCCATTCCAGCATTGGCGACCAGTTGCTGACGCAGGGCGATGCACTAACCGACCTGATCGCTCAATGCCAGGCCGCCAACGTCAAAAATGGCCAATCCATCCAGATCCAGCAGGCCACTACGGCCAATCAGCTGAAGATCCTCACCGGCGGCGAACCGCCAGCGTTGTATGACGCCACCGGCACTTTCGCCAAACCGGCCAAACCGCGCACGCTCAGCCAGGCATGAGTTGTTGATGCGTCAGCACTATCAACGCGCGAAACATGCTGGCAAAATGCCGGCTAGCCGTCATATTTGTCTGGAGATTGATAAACCGTGTCCAACGCCCTAAGCGCGGATGATGCTCCGCAGCCTCCGAAGGTGCTCACCACGCCACTGGAAATCTCCAGCAACTTGCGCCAGCTGCAAGACAGCCACGATCCGCTGATCATTACGTTCCACGAACGCAGCCAGCGTTTCCAGAGCTACCTGATCAAAGTCGACCGCGACAGCGCCACCATCGCCCTCGACGAAATGATTCCGCGCGATGGCGAACGCTTTCTGCTCGCCGGCGAACCGTTCAAGGTTGAAGGCTTCCACGATGGCGTACGCATCGCCTGGGAATGCAACGGCACCCTGAACATCAAAGAATCCGAGGGCGACCGTTTCTACATCGGCGACCTGCCAACCGAAGTGGTTTACCACCAGCGCCGCAACGCCTTCCGCGCTGCGCTGAAACTCGCCGACCTGGTCAGCGTTGAACTCGGCGGCGAAAAACTCAAGACGCCGATCAGCGGCAAACTGCTGGATATCTCGGCGACCGGTTGCAAGCTGCGATTCGAAGGCGATATCACCAATCGCCTGCAGCTCGGTCAGGTCTACGATCGTATGATCGCCGCGCCGCTGTTCGGCAATCAGCCGACCGCCGTCGAACTGCGTTATTTGCATTTCGAAGAAAAACTCAACATCACCTTCGCCGGCCTGCGGTTCCACAACATCAGTGGTCAGGCGGCACGCAACGTTGAACGTTTCGTGTATCAGTTGCAGCGCGAAGCACGCCGTTTCGACAAAGACGATCTCTGATCCGTCGCGGCAAATAAAAAGGGCAGCCCCTTACGGGACTGCCCTTTTTCATATCTGCTGAACGGTGATCTTGTGGTGGAGCAAGCTTCCTCGCCACAGTTTAAGCACCCTTTGCTGACAGAATTGCGTCAAGGCCTGCCACCGCTGATATCCGGCGTCGGTTTGTCATCGCCATCCGGATCGCTCTCGACCACAGAATCATGCTCGGCGACCGGTTCCGGTTCTGGCTCTGGTTCCGGGCTCGCCGGCGCCGGGTCCTGCACCATCTGCTCTTGCACCACCTGCTCATCGACCCGAGGATCCAGCGCCGCCACCAATGGCGAACTCGACATACTGTCGGGCATCGCCACGTGATGCAGCGGGGCGTCGTCGACCTGGTGCAGATTGGTTACCGCTTTCGGGCGGATCCGCCACACCAGCACCAGTGCAAAGAAACTGAAAAACGCGTACAGGCTCTGACTGCCGAGAAACTTCATCAGCACGCCGGCGAGCAGCGGTCCGATGCTCGCGCCCACGCCGTAGGTCACCAGCAGCATCGCCGTCAGCGAAACGCGCCGATCGCCCTCGACGTGGTCGTTGGAGAACGCCACCGCCAAGGGATACAGGCAGAACTGCACCAGCGAACATAAAAAGCCGACGCCAAACAGCACTTCCAGCGGCACCTGCGGCAGGATGGCCAACGGCAGCGCCGCGACCGCCAGAAATCCGGCAAAGCAGCGAATCAGCAATGCCCGATCATATCGATCCGACAACCAGCCCAACGGCCACTGCACCAGCAAGCCGGCGAAGATGCAGCTACCCATGAACAGACCGACCTGCTCCGTCGATAATCCCTGCTGCGAGGCGTACAGCGGCGCCAGACCGTAGAACGAGCCAATGATCAGGCCGGCACCCAGCACCGTACTCAGCGATTGCGGCACACGCTTGATAAAGAAGCGCGGTTCCATCGGGGCCGGGTGCAGCGGCGCCGGGTGAATCCGTCGGGTCAGCGTGACCGGTACCAGACACAGCGCAAAGCACAGCGCCACCAGCATCAGCAGTTCCAGACCGAGACCCGGGTGCATGACCAGAATCAATTGGCCGAGCACCAGACCCAGATAGGAAGCGATCATATAGCCGCTGAACACCAGACCGCGCTGATTGGCGTCCGCCTGCTCGTTGAGCCAGCTCTCGATCACCATGTATTGGCACATCATGCCCAGACCGACGATGGTCCGCAGCACCAGCCATGCCGGCAGCCAGTCCACCAGACCATGCCCGAGCACCGCCGCGCCGACGATCCCCGCACACGCCGAATACGCCCGGATATGCCCGACCCGGGCAATCAGCCGGTGGCCGATCTTGCCGCCCAGCACCAGACCGAAATAGTTGGCCGCCATCAGCGCGCCGACCCAGAGGCCGTCGACATTGTCAGCTGCCAGGCGCAAGGCCAGATACGTAGAGAGAAGGCCCGAGCCGATCAGCATCATCAGCGAGGCGAAATACAGCGCTCGAAAGGATTTCCAGATTTGGCGCATCGGCGTTCCGAGCGGCTCCTTGCAATAGATTCCGGGCTTTCAAAACGATAGCCCGGTGGCAACACTTCGTCAGGCCTGGGCTGCTAGAACACGCCGTTCCCAGGGAGTGATTTCATCGAAGAAACTGGTCAACTCCATGGTCTTCGAAGCGATGTAGCCTTCGATGAACTCCGCTCCGAACAGTTCCCTCGCCAGCTGACTACGTTTCAGACGTTCAAGCGCGGCGTGCAAGGTACACGGCAAAGCGAGATTGTCCGGTACGGTGAATTCGCCCTGAATCGCGGCGCTCGGCTCCAGTTGCTGTTCGATGCCATGCAAACCCGCAGCCAGACTGGCGGCGATCGCCAGATACGGATTCGCGTCGGCGCCGGGCAAGCGGTTTTCGACCCGACGCGCGGCCGCCGAACTGGCGGGAATGCGCAAGCCGGCGGCGCGATTGTCGTGTGACCAACAGGCGTTGTTCGGCGACGCAAATGGATGGCACAAGCGCTGATAGGAGTTCACATTGGGCGCGAACAGTGCGGTGAAATCTGCCATGCCGGCCTGCTGACCGCCGATGAAATGGCGAAACATTGCCGTCGGCTCACCGCGCTCATCACTGAACACGTTCTTGCCGCTGGCGATATCGACCAGGCTCTGGTGAATATGCATCGAGCTGCCGGGGGTGTGCGCTAGCGGCTTGGCCATGCACACCACGGTCAAGCCATGTTTGAGCGCGACTTCTTTGAGCAGATGCTTGAACAGGAATGTCTGGTCGGCCAGCAGCAGCGGATCACCGTGCAGCAGATTGATCTCGAACTGACTGACACCCATTTCGTGCATGAACGTGTCACGCGGCAAGCCAAGGGCGGCCATGCATTTATACACTTCGTTGAAGAACGGTCGCAGACCGTTGTTGGAGCTCACGCTGAACGCCGATTGGCCATCCTCGCGACGGCCATCAAGCCCCACCGGCGGGCGGAACGGTTGCGTCGGATCAGGGTTCGGCGCGAAGACAAAGAACTCCAGTTCGGTCGCCACCACCGGCGCCAGACCGTGCGCGGCGTAGCGGGAGATGACCTTCTTGAGCTGCCCGCGGGTCGACAGATTCGAGCTTTCGCCGGTCAGCTCATCGGCGTCGCAGATGGCCAATGCACGCGGCTCGTCACTCCAGGGTAAACGATGAATCTGCGCAGGGTCGGCGAGCAAGGCGAGGTCGCCGTCATCGCTGCCGTAAAACCGCGCCGGCGGATAACCGCCCATGATGCATTGCAGCAGCACACCCCGCGCCAACTGCAACCGCCGCCCCTCGAGGAAACCCTCGGCGGTCATCACCTTGCCCCGTGGCACGCCGTTCAGGTCCGGGGTGACACATTCAATTTCATCAATACCGGCCAATCGCTGTGCGAGTGAACCCTGGCCATCGGTTGTCATGACGCAATCCTTGTTATTGTGCGAGCCGCAAACGGCAACCCGCACAAAATAGGCTTCGCCTGTTCGGAATATCAAGCAGCGCCCGCAAAAATCCCATCTTCTGCAGGAGCCGTAGAAGCTGACGAGTGCAACGAGGCTGCGATCTTTTGATCTCGCTTTTGAAAATCAAAAGATCGCAGCCTTCGGCAGCTCCTACACCAGACCTTAGGGCAGGTAGAGGCTGAACACGCCGCCGCCCAGCGGGCCGCCGTTGCTGATTTCGGTGCGCCCTTCCACGCCGTTGCGCTGATGCAGCGCGGCAATGCGATTGGCGAAATACAGGCCCAGCCCGGTGCTGCCGCTGCTGTGATGGATGCCTTGCACATAATCGGCTTGGCGTTCGAGCATTTGCGCAGGGTAACCGTCGCCGTCGTCATTGATGCTCAGCACCAATTGTCCGGCCTCGTCGCTGACGGTAATCAGCAGCGATTCGCGCGCGTAGCGAATGGCGTTATTGATGCAGTTGGCAAGTACCGAGGCCACCAGTTCACGGTCGAAAAATCCCAGCGGGCTCAGCGGGTCAACTTCGTAAGTGGCGATGATGCCGCGACTGGCGAACACCTCTTGATGCGCCGCCAGCTGTGCCTCGATGAAGTCGTCGAGTTCATGATAGGCCGGTTGCAGCGGCAACTGATTGACGCCGAGCTTATACAGCCCGAGCAGTTGCACCAGCATGCCGTTGAGATGGGCGAATTCGAAGTCGATCACGCCCTGCTCCGCCCCTTCGCGCTGACTTTGCGGCAAGCGCGCCAGCCATTGACTGTGCGCCTGCATAAGCATGGCCAGGGAGTTTTTCATATCGTGAACGGTGGACGCGATCACCGTGGAAAAATCCAGCGCCGGATCAATCTGGTTCATTCGCCAAACGCCTTGCTTTTGAGCTTCTGATAACGCGCAAAACGCGCGTCGGTGTCGGGCATCAGGCCGACCATTTTCAGGCAAGCCCGACATTCTTCCAGCTCCGCCGAAGGCACCGCCGTGTCAGTGCCATGCAGCAGCGACTGGGCCAGGTTCAGCGCGATACTGATGTTCTTCGGCTGCAGCTTCAGCGCTTTGCGGAACACTTCGCGGGCCTCGACCAGGTTGCCGGTCTTGTAGACCCGTACGCCTTGGCGGTTGAGATCGGCGGCGGCATTGCTGGCGCTGAGAATCGTCGGGTCGTCGGTGAGTTTGGCGATGTCTTTCATCACCGCCGGGTCATCGCCATAGATTTCCGCGCAGCTCTTGAGCATCGATGTGCCTGCCTCGGCCTGACCGAGCATTTGCAACTGCTTGGCCACCAGCAACGCGGCTTCGGGGCTCATGAATTGCTCCATGCCGTCCAGTCGCATCAGCGCCTGTTCGGTGAGCTTGTCCGCAGTTTCGGCGTCGTTGAGCAACAGGCTGGTGGCCTTCATCAATCGCGCACGAATCTGCAGGCCCGGATCACTCGGGTTTTCTTTGGCCACGGCGCTGAGGGTGGTGTTGATCTCCAGCCGCGTGCGCGTGTCAAGGCCGCGGTCGCTGCCCTTGCTGATCAATGCATGGGCGAGGCCGAGATTGCTTTCCGGATCCTTGAAGCGCGACTGCGCGCCTTGCGACACCGCTTGGCGATAAGCGCGCGACGCCGTTTCGAAATCTTCGTTGGCCATCGCCAGCTTGCCAAGCAAGGCCTGACGACGCACCGCCAGCGGCGACAGGCGAATCGCTTCCTCCAGCACCCGCTGCGCACCTTTGCTGTCGCCTTCGGCCACCAGCACATCGGCCATGCCGTCATACAGCGCGGGCATCATTGGAAAGACTTTGAGGGCTTTCTCGTAAACCTCTTTGGCCTGCAAAACCTGGCCGCGCTTGAACAGCAACTTGCCCAGCCCGGCAAATGCCCACGGCAGCGGCCGGTCGGCGATGATGCTGTCGTAGAGCCGTTCCAGCGCTTCGTTCTGGTTCATGTCGCGCAGCGCGTCGGCGCGATAGCGCAGGCACAGCGGCGAATAGCGGATGTCCTGTTTGCACAAGGCGATGCAGGCGTTGAGCACCTCCACCGGCTTGCCACGGTCGAGGGCTTGCAGAATCGGTTTGAGCAACGTCTTGCGCTGTTCCAGACGCTCCAGCCGCTGGGCCAGGCCCGAGCGGTTGAACGGTTTGGTCAGGTAAGCATCCGGTTCGTGTTCAAGGGCACTGAGCACCATCGCCTGACTGGTTTCGGCGGTGACCATGACGAACACCGCTTCGTGGCTGATGAGTTTCTCCAGCATCAGGTCTTCGAGGACCTGCTGGCCATTCTTCTTGCCGTCGCCCAGATGGAAATCCTGCAGGATGAAGTCATAGGACTTCTGGGCACACATCTTCAGCGCCTGCTCGCCGGAGTCGGCGGTATCGACGTCTTTGACTCCAAGCTCACGCAGCATCGAACGAACGGAACTGCGGAAATCCGAGAAATCGTCGACGATCAGAAAACGCTTTTGGTGATACGACAACATCGAGGATTTCCAGGCAAGTGAAGTGAGGGCAATTTCAGGCGCGCAGATGATAGCTGCCGGCTAAATGCTATCAAGCGATTTTGGTGCGGCGCTAAAGTCACCGAACGGGTTATCGGCCGCTGTGACAAAAATCTTGAAGATTGTTGGAGCGTTTACGAACCCACGGCAGTCAACTTTTTAAACAGCTCCCAGTCACGCCGAGGAAACTGTGGAAGGCAAAATGTGAAAAACAGGATTATCCTGAGCAGTTAACCGTGCGTTTTTTGTTCCACTGCGACCTGCCACTCGTCGCCGTCTGAAGGCCGAATTCATGACCTCGAAAACACCTTCCGCGCCTGCCTCGCCTGAGCGCAGGGATCTGGCCCCCAGCCATCTGGACTTTCCAGTAGTCGGCATTGGCGCGTCTGCCGGTGGGTTACAGGCGATCAAATTGTTTTTTGAGCACATGCCTCAGGACACCGGCATGGCGTTCGTGATCATTCTGCACTTGTCGCCCGATCATCAGAGCATTGCCGACAAGATCATTCAGGAGTCGACACGGATGCCTGTGCTGCAGGTGAAGGAAGCGGTGCCGATTGAAAAGAATCAGGTGTATGTGATTTCGCCGGCACTCTCGCTGTCGATGAATGACGGCTACCTTCGTGTCAGTGCCGCCGGTACGTCGTTGGCCCGGCACACGGCGATCGATCTGTTTTTCCGCGATCTTGCTCATGTCCACCGTGAACGAGCTTTCTGTGTCGTACTTTCCGGCACGGGCTCGGATGGCGCAGTTGGCTTGTCGCGGATCAAGGAACAAGGCGGCATCACCCTGGTACAAGTGCCGGAAGACGCAGAATTCGACGGCATGCCCCGCGCTGCCATCGAAACGCGGATGGTCGACCTCGTGTTGCCCGTGGTCGAAATGCCGCAGAAATTGATGGAGTTATGGCGCAACTCGAAAGCGATTACGTTGCCGAGCGCTAACGATCCGGACCTCAACACACGCGTTCCTAATACCGAGCAAGAAGCATTGACCGCAGAACAGCGTCTGCATGACATCCTCATGCACCTGCGCACCAGCACCGGCCACGATTTCAAACATTACAAGCGCGCCACCGTATTGCGGCGCATTGAACGCCGAATGCAAGTGACCTCGCAGTCCGATCTCAGTGGCTACTACGAATACCTGCAAAACACCGCGGACGAAGCCAAGGCTTTGCTCGGCGATATGTTGATCGGCGTGACCAACTTCTTCCGCGACCGCGAGGCTTTTGAAGCGCTGGAGCGCGAGGTGCTGCCGCAACTGGTGCAAGCGGTGGCTGCTTCAACGGAGAAAGAAGAGCTGCGGGTCTGGTCCGCCGGGTGTTCGACCGGGGAAGAAGCCTACAGTCTGGCGATCCTGCTCGACGACCAGATGCAGGTGCAAAGCAGCAAAGCCAACTTGCAGGTATTCGCCACGGACATTGACGAACGGGCGATCAGCGTCGGTCGCGCCGGGATGTATCCGCAGGCGATTGTCACCGACGTGCCCCCCACGCGCCTGCGTCATTACTTCGTCAAAGACAACGAGCATTACCGGATCCGCAAGGAAATCCGTGAGAAAGTGCTGTTTGCCAAGCACAGTCTGTTGTCCGATCCGCCGTTCTCGCAAATCGACCTGATCGTTTGCCGCAACCTGCTGATCTATCTGGACCGCGAAGTGCAGCGCGAAATCCTGCAAATGTTTCACTTCGCATTGCGTTCGGGCGGATTCCTGTTTCTCGGCACGTCAGAAAGCGCTGACGCCTGCCAGGAACTGTTCACCCCGGTGGACAAGCGCAACCGCATCTTCCGCGCGAAAACCGGTACGCCGAACACCCGCCGAACGCCGACCATGCCGCGCGGCGGTTACATCCGCAACAGCATTGCCCAACCCGCGGCTAAAGCCATCGAGCCCGCCAAACAGTCATTCGCCGACATTCACCGCCGCGCCATCGAGCGCTCAGCGCCGCCGAGCATCATCGTCGATCACAACGCCGATATTCTGCACATGAGCGACAGCGCAGCGCGGTTTCTGCGCCATGTCGGCGGTGAGCTGTCGCGCAACCTGCTGACGCTGATCCTGCCGGAGCTGCGTCTCGAGATCCGCACCACGCTATTCCAGGTACAACAGAGCAACCTGACCGTGCGCTCCCGTGAAGTTTTGCTGAAGCGCGACGGCCGGCAGTTCCGCCTCGATCTGATTGCACAGCCGTACAAGGATGAAGAATGCGACAACGACTACACGCTGGTGATTTTCGAGGAAACGGAAGTCGATCCGACCGAGGACTCCAGCACGACTCTGCTGCAGACTGAAAGCCAGGTGCTGTCGAATCTTGAGCGCGAGCTGCAACGAACCAAGCTGCACCTGCAAGACACCATCGAGCAGTCAGAAGTCTCCAGCGAAGAGCTCAAAGCGTCCAATGAGGAAATGCAGGCAATAAACGAAGAGCTGCGTTCGGCGACCGAAGAGCTGGAAACCAGCAAAGAAGAATTGCAGTCGATCAACGAAGAATTGCTGACGGTCAACTACGAGCTCAAGACCAAGGTTGAAGAAACCGACAAGATCAACGATTACCTGACCAACCTGATCGCGTCCACCGACATTGCCACGGTGTTTGTCGACCGCAGCATGCGCATCAAATGGTTTACGCCGCGCGCGACTGACATTTTCAGCATGTTGCCGGTGGACACCGGTCGCTCGCTGCTCGACATCACCCATCGGCTCAATTACAACGACTTGGCCGTCGACGCCGCACAGGTTTTCGAATCGCTGAACATGATAGAACGCGAGGTCAACAGCACCGATCATCGCTGGTATATCGCCCGGTTGCTGCCATATCGTTCAAGCGAAGATCATATCGATGGCACGGTGCTCACGTTCATCGATATCACCAAACGCCGCGCCGCCGAGGAAGAATTGCGCTTGGGCGAGGAACGCATGCGCCTGGTGGCCGAAAGCACCCGCGATTACGCAATCATCATTCTCGATGAGCAAGGGCTGATCACCAGCTGGAATAAAGGCGCCGAATTGATTTTCGGCTACAGCAAAGCTGAAGCTGAAGGCGCGTTCTACGACTTCATCTTCACCGCCGAGGACCGCGCTGCCGGTATGGCCGAAAACGAGCTGGCGATTGCCCGCTCTCACGGGCGCGCCGAGGATGAGCGCTGGCACCGGCGCAAGGACGGCAGCCGCTTCTACTGCAGCGGCGAAGTCACTCTGCTCAGCGGTGACTATTTGCAAGGCTATGTGAAAATCGCTCGCGATCTCACCGGGCACAAGCGTGCGCAAGATGAACAAAGCCAGGAATTGGCGCAAACGCGCAACACGATTTCTTTGCGCGATGAGTTCTTCGCGGTCATGTCCCACGAACTCAAGCATCCGTTGAATCTGATTCAGCTCAATGCCGAGTTACTGCGCCGTCTGCCGGTGATTCGTACAGCGGGGCCGGCGACCAAAGCGGTCAACACCATCTGCGATGCGGTCAATAGCCAGGCGCGGATCATTGATGATTTGCTCGATGTCGCCCGTGTGCGCACCGGCAAGCTCAAACTGCAATTGGCACCGGTAGACCTTAGCGCCGTGCTACGCGACATCCACACGGTGGTGCTTAATGAGCAGCACCTGACCCAGGTTGTTCTGCAATTGCCGCCTGAACCGTTGATCATTCATGCGGATCCGGTACGTGTAGAGCAGATCATCTGGAACCTGGTGAACAACGCTCTGAAGTTCACCCCACCGACCGGGCGCATCGAGCTGATTGCCAGCCACAGCGGACAGATGGCGCGACTGGACATCAAGGACAACGGTACCGGGATCGCCGCCGAGAACCTCGAACACGTTTTCGACTTGTTTGGACAGGCGGAGAAGCAGCACACCAATCATCAACGTCAAGGCTTGGGCATCGGCCTGTCTTTGGTACGGCAGCTGACCGAGGCGCAACATGGCACGGTGCTGGTCACTTCGCCTGGGCTCGGACCCGGTTGCACCTTTACCGTACGTTTGCCATTGGCAACCATCGACACCCAGGTCACCACTGCTCCGAAAGTCGAGGACGCATCGGGCAAACTTGATGGCTTGAGCATCCTATTGGTCGATGACTCACCGGATGTACTGGAAACGCTGAAAATGTTGCTGGAAATGGAGGATGCCGACGTAACGGCATTCGATCATCCGGTAGCAGCCTTGAAAGCTGCCGAGACCCAGCGCTTCGATTTGATCATCTCCGACCTTGGGATGCCGGTCATGAGCGGCTATGAGCTGATGACAGCCCTGCGCAAATTGCCGCTGGTGAAAACCGCTCCCGCCATTGCCCTGACGGGCTACGGCACCCAGAGCGATATGCAAAAGTCACGCGAAGCCGGGTTTGACCAGCACTTGGGCAAACCGGTGGCTTATGACGATCTCATCGAAACGATTGAGGCTCTGCGCCGTTCGCAGTTGTTATAAGGCATTCATTGCAGGTAAGCGCGCTGCACGCAGACCCGGCGGTCGATCGCCTGCTGCAGACGCGCTTTGCTCTCAGCCCAGAGCGCTGGGTCTACACGGGTGCGGCGCATCAATTCCAGCACCAACGCTTTGGCGTCGAGATATTCCTGCCACGCGTCGTCAGCCCTGAGCTTGAGACGCTCACGTTCGCTCATCTCCATACGCCGCAACGCCAGTACGGACGGATTGGTAACGACGGAGCTGAGAGTCGTCTGAACTCGATGAGGCGACACGAAGGCTTGTTGATCAAGCACGATCTGCCGCGCTCGCTCAGCGCCCCATTTCAGCGAGAGCTCCAGACAAGCGCTTGTACCCCGATCATAAAATTCCTCGCTGATCGCGCGGCCCTCTGCCGCGTAAACGCCAACGAAAACCTGCGTCATGCCATCCGGGTTGACGCGAGCCTGGACTTCAATCTGCAAGCCGTCGCTTAACACCTCTTCAAGCCCGTGCAGAGGCAAGCGACTGTTCGTCCATAACCAATACTGAGCACCACGACGCCGCATCAATGCTTTCCTCCCTGTGAGGCGGAAATTAAGGCACGACTTATTGCGACTCGCCATGACAGTTCGTGGCCTGACGCGCATACAAAAAACCTCGTCGCAATCGAGATCGCGACGACGCTTTTGTAGTTTTTGTGCGGAGATAACTTTCTCGCGGACAAAACAAAACCCCAACTGCTTTCGCAATTGGGGTTTCGGAATTTAATCTTGACGATGACCTACTCTCACATGGGGAAACCCCACACTACCATCGGCGATGCATCGTTTCACTGCTGAGTTCGGGATGGGATCAGGTGGTTCCAACGCTCTATGGTCGTCAAGAAATTCGGGTACCGAACCGTGGCCAAGTGGCCTCGCTTCAGCAAATTGGGTATGTGACAGCTAGGTGTTTGTGCGTTTCGAACTTCCGGTTCGTTTCGTCTTCACACACCGCAATCTGGTTGCTCTGGTTTACAGAGCCGACGCAAATTGCTTGGGTGTTATATGGTCAAGCCTCACGGGCAATTAGTATTGGTTAGCTCAACGCCTCACAGCGCTTACACACCCAACCTATCAACGTCGTAGTCTTCGACGGCCCTTCAGGGAACTCAAGGTTCCAGTGAGATCTCATCTTGAGGCAAGTTTCCCGCTTAGATGCTTTCAGCGGTTATCTTTCCCGAACATAGCTACCCGGCAATGCCACTGGCGTGACAACCGGAACACCAGAGGTTCGTCCACTCCGGTCCTCTCGTACTAGGAGCAGCCCCTCTCAAATCTCAAACGTCCACGGCAGATAGGGACCGAACTGTCTCACGACGTTCTAAACCCAGCTCGCGTACCACTTTAAATGGCGAACAGCCATACCCTTGGGACCGGCTTCAGCCCCAGGATGTGATGAGCCGACATCGAGGTGCCAAACACCGCCGTCGATATGAACTCTTGGGCGGTATCAGCCTGTTATCCCCGGAGTACCTTTTATCCGTTGAGCGATGGCCCTTCCATACAGAACCACCGGATCACTAAGACCTACTTTCGTACCTGCTCGACGTGTCTGTCTCGCAGTCAAGCGCGCTTTTGCCTTTATACTCTACGACCGATTTCCGACCGGTCTGAGCGCACCTTCGTACTCCTCCGTTACTCTTTAGGAGGAGACCGCCCCAGTCAAACTACCCACCATACACTGTCCTCGATCCGGATAACGGACCTGAGTTAGAACCTCAAAGTTGCCAGGGTGGTATTTCAAGGATGGCTCCACGCGAACTGGCGTCCACGCTTCAAAGCCTCCCACCTATCCTACACAAGCAAATTCAAAGTCCAGTGCAAAGCTATAGTAAAGGTTCACGGGGTCTTTCCGTCTAGCCGCGGATACACTGCATCTTCACAGCGATTTCAATTTCACTGAGTCTCGGGTGGAGACAGCGCCGCCATCGTTACGCCATTCGTGCAGGTCGGAACTTACCCGACAAGGAATTTCGCTACCTTAGGACCGTTATAGTTACGGCCGCCGTTTACCGGGGCTTCGATCAAGAGCTTCGCGTTAGCTAACCCCATCAATTAACCTTCCGGCACCGGGCAGGCGTCACACCCTATACGTCCACTTTCGTGTTTGCAGAGTGCTGTGTTTTTAATAAACAGTCGCAGCGGCCTGGTATCTTCGACCGGCATGAGCTTACGGAGCAAGTCCTTCACCCTCACCGGCGCACCTTCTCCCGAAGTTACGGTGCCATTTTGCCTAGTTCCTTCACCCGAGTTCTCTCAAGCGCCTTGGTATTCTCTACCCAACCACCTGTGTCGGTTTGGGGTACGGTTCCTGGTTACCTGAAGCTTAGAAGCTTTTCTTGGAAGCATGGCATCAACCACTTCGTCACCCAAAGGGTAACTCGTCATCAGCTCTCGGCCTTAAGATCCCGGATTTACCTAAGATCTCAGCCTACCACCTTAAACTTGGACAACCAACGCCAAGCTGGCCTAGCCTTCTCCGTCCCTCCATCGCAATAACCAGAAGTACAGGAATATTAACCTGTTTTCCATCGACTACGCTTTTCAGCCTCGCCTTAGGGACCGACTAACCCTGCGTCGATTAACGTTGCGCAGGAAACCTTGGTCTTTCGGCGTGGGTGTTTTTCACACCCATTGTCGTTACTCATGTCAGCATTCGCACTTCTGATACCTCCAGCAAGCTTCTCAACTCACCTTCACAGGCTTACAGAACGCTCCTCTACCGCATCACCCGAAGGTGATACCCGTAGCTTCGGTGTATGGTTTGAGCCCCGTTACATCTTCCGCGCAGGCCGACTCGACTAGTGAGCTATTACGCTTTCTTTAAAGGGTGGCTGCTTCTAAGCCAACCTCCTAGCTGTCTAAGCCTTCCCACATCGTTTCCCACTTAACCATAACTTTGGGACCTTAGCTGACGGTCTGGGTTGTTTCCCTTTTCACGACGGACGTTAGCACCCGCCGTGTGTCTCCCATGCTCGGCACTTGTAGGTATTCGGAGTTTGCATCGGTTTGGTAAGTCGGGATGACCCCCTAGCCGAAACAGTGCTCTACCCCCTACAGTGATACATGAGGCGCTACCTAAATAGCTTTCGAGGAGAACCAGCTATCTCCGAGCTTGATTAGCCTTTCACTCCGATCCACAGGTCATCCGCTAACTTTTCAACGGTAGTCGGTTCGGTCCTCCAGTTAGTGTTACCCAACCTTCAACCTGCCCATGGATAGATCGCCCGGTTTCGGGTCTATTCCCAGCGACTAGACGCCCTATTAAGACTCGCTTTCGCTACGCCTCCCCTATTCGGTTAAGCTCGCCACTGAAAATAAGTCGCTGACCCATTATACAAAAGGTACGCAGTCACAGAACAAAGTCTGCTCCCACTGCTTGTACGCATACGGTTTCAGGATCTATTTCACTCCCCTCTCCGGGGTTCTTTTCGCCTTTCCCTCACGGTACTAGTTCACTATCGGTCAGTCAGTAGTATTTAGCCTTGGAGGATGGTCCCCCCATATTCAGACAAAGTTTCTCGTGCTCCGTCCTACTCGATTTCATGACCAAGAGATTTTCGCGTACAGGGCTATCACCCACTATGGCCGCACTTTCCAGAGCGTTCCGCTAATCTCAAAGCCACTTAAGGGCTAGTCCCCGTTCGCTCGCCACTACTAA